>JAKIYU010000187.1 GCA_022708385.1 Bacteroidota bacterium
GCTATAACCCAGGTTATAGGCATGCTCCGCATAGGCTGCCATGCCCTTTATACCATATATAATCAATTCGCGCAGCGAACGGACATCATCATCTTTGGTGCTTAACACACCCACCTGAGGGGCCATTTCTTCATATTCCTTAATTGAAGTGGGAACCCAGGTAGCCGATGGATGCAATTCTGCTTCTGAAATAACGACACCCTTTTCTTTGAGTTCTTTCGAAAATGCCTCGCGAAGCTTAATGCCGGCGGCTATTTTATCAAAAAAACGCTGTTTGTTAAAGTTGGCATTGGTAATGGTCATGAACAAACCATCGAAAATGAATTTGTTAACTTCTTCATTTTCTATACCTTTTTTACGGCCTTCGGTGGCATACACCGATAAACCTTTAAGAACGTAAATCAATACATCCTGCATTTGGGCAACATCTTCTTTTTTGCCGCACACACCTGCCAGCGTACATCCCGTACCCTTGGCGGTTTCCTGACACTGAAAACAAAACATACTCATAGTGAATTTTTTTAGTGAATTATTATTTATTTTTTTGTTTGATTTGTACCGTTTGACATCGGGGTAAATTGTTTAAAATTGTTTAAAATTTTATAAAATATTGATAAGTTCGGAGTTTAGAGTGAGCTTGAGTTGGGAGTTTTAATAAAAATTAAAAAAATTATTGTCATTGTATCATTAATTCCGATGTTTTAAACTAGTACCCAAAATTCAACTCCAAATTCCGAACTCCGAACTCCGAACTCCGAACTCAAGTTCACTCCTAACTTCCTTCTACAGCCAGCTTTCATTAATAATACTTCCGTCCAAAGCTACCTCAATAACTTTAACGGGAACTTTGCGTGATGCTCTTTGTACAGCAGCCTGAGCCATTTGAACGAGTCCACCGCAGCAAGGTACTTCCATTATCATAACTGTAAGCGTATTGATTTTTGCTTGCTCTATCATGGCTGTCAACTTATCAACATATATTTCCTTGTTGTTGTCGAGTTTGGGGCAGGCAATAGCCAGACTTCTGTTTTTTAAATAGTCCGAATGAAAGTTGCCCATGGCAAATGCCACACAGTCGGCTGCCAGCAAAACATCGGCATTCTGAAAATATGAAGCAGACGGATTTACAAGGTGCATCTGCACAGGCCACTGCTTTAATTCCGACGCTTGTTTGCTTTGAGAAACAGGGGTGCCGGTTTCTTGAACGGCCGGTCTGAAATCTCTGGCCATACTGCCGGGGCATCCCGAAAAATGTTTGTGCTCGTGTTCCATATTTGATTTTTTTGATGATTTTAACTTGGTTTTATCTATTTCAATATGTTGCGATTCAAGCCATTTGAGCGCTTGCTCATAAAATGTCATTTCATTGTGTTCATACAAATGATTTAAATGGGCTATAATTGTCACTTCACCTTTTAGTGAAATACGTTCTATAACGGCCACTTCATCATAAGGTTCAGCTTCTCTCTCAATAAGTTCTATAGCACCTACAGGGCATTCTCCTATACATGCACCTAAACCGTCGCAAAACAAATCACTTATTAGCCGCGCTTTGTCATCAATAATCTGAAGTGCGCCTTCGTGGCAGCCCGATACACACAAACCACAGCCATTGCAGAGGTCTTCGTTAATTTTTATTACTGTTCTTTTCATATTTATTTATATTGTATTATGGTTTATTTTATTAATTCTGACAGCTTTTTATGCTTTAAATAGTTTTCAAATTCCAAAGAAAAACGACAAGTTAACCCTCCGAAAACACACTCTAACAAGGGACATGCGGTTTTATTATGTATGGCACATTCCTGAGAGGAAATCTTCCCTTCGAAAATTTCATAAATTTCGAGCAGGGTAATTTCTTGTGCTTCTTTCTTTAATCTGAACCCCCCTTTTGGACCACGTATCGAACTTAAATAATCCCTTCTTACCAACATTTGTAAAACTTTCGATAAATGATTTTTTGAGAAATGCATCTTTTGTGCGATATCTATGGCATTAAGCATCTTCTCCGAACCAGCAATCAATGCCATGCTGTGCAATGCCAATGTAGCTGCTTCTGATATGTTAATGATTTTACTCATAAATAATATTAAGGTATTTGAATACGCAAATGTACAAATAAAAAAATATTTTGATACAAAATATTTTAAAAAAAATTGTTAATATTTTTTAATGTTCAGTAGATCAGTGAAATAAATTTATATGTAAACTAAAATTCCATGATTTAATTTTCAAAATCAAGGTTACTTGGTTCCATTTCGGGTAGAGAATAGTCGTTTCCTTCACCAGTGGTAGGTACTGATTTGTCAACAATTTCAAATTTAAGTTTGTCAATCCATATTTGGCCTGTGCCGTAAAGAATAGCCCCATACGATAATACTGAAGCATCAGGGGTAATGTCTATTACAATTTGGTATTGTTGCCATTTTGTAGTGCCTTTGATAGGCCTTTTATACATATTGTCGAACGATAATGCGCTTTCGCTTCCTTCCTTGTCGGCTCTGAAAAACAGCCCTGCTTTATCAGCGACATTTTCCGACTTTACAAAGGCACTCATACGCACTCTCTTTACGAGAAATTTTCCCGGAAGGCATCTTTGCATAATACAACCATAGCCTTTAATCTCTTTTTCTATCGATTTAATAGTTGCAGCATTATTACCATCGATACCTGCATTTTTATCCATACCGATATCATATTTTTCAAATTCTGTACCTGATTTAAACCAGCCCGTTGGCAGTTCGTACGATGTGAGCAGAAAAATGCAACTGAAAACCGTAGTGTAAAATGTGATTCTTTTTAACATGATTTAGATAGATTAATTTATGTAAAGGTAAAAAAAAATTGTATGTTTGCTATAAAATAAAGGATATCTCATGCATAAGTATTTTATAATTGGCATTATTTTTCTTCTTTGTTATTCATTGCAGGCTCAGACCATATACCCCAAACGGGAAGTAAGAGCTGTGTGGGTGGCTACTGTAAGCAATGTGGACTACCCCAGCAGTTCGGGCCTGACTACTACGGCTCAGAAGAATGAATTTATAGATATGCTCGATAAATTCAAGCTTGCAGGCATCAATACCATTTTTATGCAGGTGCGCCCCTCGTGCGATGCTTTTTACAATAACCCCAATGAGCCTTGGAGCCAGTGGCTTACAGGTACTCAGGGTGTTGCACCTTCACCCCTTTACGACCCGCTCGATTTCTATGTGAACGAAGCTCATAAAAGAGGCTTTGAAATTCATGCATGGCTTAATCCATACCGTTCTGTGGTAAATATTTACAGCAGTAGCATAGCTTACAATCATGTCAGTGTTTTATACCCCGCATGGAATGTGACATACAATACTACAAAAATACTTAATCCCGGGCTTCAGGCCGTAAGAGAGTATGTAACCAGCGTACTTATGTATATCGTTAATAATTATGATGTTGATGGCATTCATTTCGACGATTATTTTTATCCCTATCCCCAGACAGGTTATGTGTTTAATGATGCCAATGCTTTTGCCAATGACCCCAGAGGTTTTACAAATATTGATGATTGGCGCAGGGACAACGTAAATATGCTGATAGGTATGGTAAACGATAGCATTAAAGCTGCCAAAAAATACGTTAAGTTCGGTGTAAGCCCTTTTGGTATTTGGAAAAGCGGTACACCTCCCGGTATTACAGGCCTGTCGTCCTATTATGAAATTTACTGCGACCCTGTAAATTGGCTTAACAACGAAAAAATTGATTATGTTTTGCCCCAACTGTATTGGCAGTTGGGAGGAAGCCAGGACTTTAATGCGCTTTCCAATTGGTGGGGAAATCAGGCTCAGTCCAATGGTCGCCATTGCTATGCAGGAATTGCTACCTACCGTATGAGCAGTAGCAACTGGTCTGTTTCAGAAATTAAAAATCAGATAAATACGGTACGTAATATTAACAGTAAAGTACAAGGGTACAGTTTTTTTAGTGCAACCCAGTTGAACAACAATGTTAAAGGGATAAACGACACACTTAAAAACAATCAGCAAAAATACAGATGCCTTATTCCCACTATGCCCTGGCTTGACAGCATACCGCCAAATCCCCCTGTCAATGTTGCGGCTTCAGTGGCTACCGACCATGTCAATATTACCTGGCAATTACCTGCGCCTGCTGCCGATGGCGACAGCGCACGGTATTTTGTTATTTACAGGTTTCAGGATTCTGCGTCCGTAAATCTGAACAACGCCACAGCAATTATCGCTGTAACTGCCCGCGATACCACGGCATACTACGACCCGTATGCCATTCCAGCTGGAAGCAGTGCAATTTATGTTGTTACTGCCTGCGACCGCCTGCACAATGAAAGTACTCCTGTGTGGTTAAATGCCTGCAATGCCTGTATTACAGCCACCAATAACGAGTGTGAAGATGCTTTGCAGCTAATAAGCCATACAACCTGTCAATATACTTTGGGTACACTTAATGGCGCAACAGCAGGCCAACTGCCCAAGGCTTCCTGCGATGCTTTTGGATCTCCGGCACTTAAAGATGTGTTCTATTATTTTATTGCAGAAGATTCCGAGCACACCATCGAAGTTAATCCCACAGGAGTTGGTTCTGAAGCTGTCGATGCAGTTCTGGCGGTATATTCAGGCAACAACTGCTCAGCCTTGGCCGAAATTTCCTGTACAGGTGGCAGTGGCGGCAGCGGTGGTGTAACCAAAACCCTCACACTTAATGGGCTTACACCCGGACAACAATACTGGCTTAGAATCTATGATTATGGTACACTTGACCCACTTTATACCGAGTTTGAAATTTGTATTACACATAATGTATCATCCCATATATCCTCCAATATTACAGATATGGGGGCTGTACTTTATCCAAACCCGGCAAAACAATTTCTGAATATTAACATGGGGCAAAAAATTCAAACCGTAATAATAAGAAACAGTATGGGACAAGTTGTTTTTAACCGTACAATTGACGAGATACCTGCTCAGATGGATATTTCCGATATTAAACCAGGCTTCTATTTTATTGAAATACTACTCAACGATTTTACCATCATTCAGAAATTAATAAAACAATAATAACCTATGAAAACGTTAAAAAAGATTTTTGTTTTGTCTCTTTTTGTAACATCTACCCATCTTTTCGGGCAATGGACAGCTGATGTTTCAACAGGGGGAATAATAACAGAGGGCCAGAAATACCAAACAAATAAACTCATGGCGGGTAGTTATTCAAATCCAATCTGGTCGCCCGATGGAAAGTACATCTCATTTACGGGTGTTGAACAAAATGGTATATTTACCATAACATCCGATGGAAAAAATTTTGCCGAGCTAACTGGCGATGGAGGAGCTGGCTATAAATACGTTTGGTCGCTCGACAACGCGCATATTGTTTACAGGGGCACCCGTTTCGAAGGTAATCAACGGCTTCAGTACA
>JAKIYU010000188.1 GCA_022708385.1 Bacteroidota bacterium
TAACCGTATTTATTATTACCGCCAATCTGGCCATTTCGCAAACATTAATCCAAAGAGCCGACACAGCTTTTGCACGTAAGGAGTACACAACCGCCATTAAATTGTATCAGGATGCCGCTAAAAAAATGAAGGGTGTCGACATTGCTCTTATAAACTTCAAAATTGGTGAAGCTTACAGGTTGGGCAATAATTTTAAGGATGCCGCTCCCTATTACGATAAAGCCATAAAGGCCGGTTATAATGACCCCAAGGCTTTTTTCAATTATGCAGAAGTATTAACACTTTCGGGAGATTATGGTTTGGCAAAGAATTATTATGAACAATATCTTATTATTGAACCGGATGACAAAATTGCCCAGAAACGACTTGAAAACATCAAACTGGCCTCATCGAAGCCCAAAGAAGCCCCGATTCACAGTGTTACCAATGTTAAAGAGCTCAATACAAGGTACAGCGAATACGGCGTTGCAAAAGTGCGGGAAAAAGTAATTTTTGCTTCGTCGCGAATGGATAAAAAATCAAAAGTATATGAGCTTACAGGCCAGGGGTTTTCGAATTTTTACGAAACCCAAATGGTGCAAGGGCAGTGGAATTCGCCCACCTTATGTAAAGGAGGTATTAATTCCGAATATAATGACGGCACCTTTTATTTTGAAGAAAAGACCAACACAGGTTATTTTATGCAGTGTAATGGACTGCAAGGAAAAGACCAGAATTGCAACCTTTTTACATCTGTCCTAAATGAAAGTAACAATACATGGGGGCCTGCAACTATTTTTGAGTATAACAGCAATAAATTTAATATTGGTCATCCAGCCATGACTTCTGACGGCAATATCCTGTTTTTTGTATCAGATATGCAGGGTGGAAAGGGCGGCTCCGATATATGGATGATAAAAAAGAGCGCCAGTACATCTATTTGGGGTTCACCTGTCAATTTGGGTGACGCTATTAATACAAAAGGCAACGAAATGTTTCCTTATGTGTGCGGTGATTCATTATTATACTTTGCTTCTGACGGCCATCTTGGTTATGGCGGCCTCGATCTCTTTTATTGTAAGCTTAACAAAGACGGCAGTGTAGGCCAACCACAAAATATGATGCCACCTTTTAATTCAAGTGGCGACGACTTTGGGATTATTTTCCTCAGCAAAAACTCCGGCTTATTTTCATCTAACAGACAGGGGGGGGTAGGTGATGATGATATTTATGCTTTCGACTTATTACCTGTAATGATAATTGCCTCGGGAACCATAATAGACAAGGAAAACAAAAAAAATATACCCGATGCTACAGTTACACTCAAAGGTAACGACGGTACAGTATTGACTACTAAAAGTGATAAAGACGGAAAATATGAATTTAAAAACCTTAAACGCGACATCAATTATACGTTGCAGTCGAGTAAAGAAAAATTCCTTACCAGTGAAGAAAAGAAATTTACCACCAATGGCGTAAAATATGATAAAACATTTAACAAAAGCAATGGTTACGACCTTGACCTGTTTATGATTGCTGTTACCAAGGAAGAGATAGACATCCCCAATATTTATTACGATTATAATAAAGCCGATTTGCGCCCGGAATCGAAAGAAGAGCTTGATAAACTTGTAAATATCCTGAAAGAAAACCCGAAGATTAAAATTATGATTAATTCGCACACAGATTCCAGGGGCACACATGCATATAACCAGGATTTATCGGAGAGAAGAGCTCAATCTGTCGTAGATTACCTCATAGAAAAAGGAATACCGAAAGAATCGTTAAAATCGAAAGGATGGGCAGCTACCAGTCCCAAAATAAAGAATGCAAAAACTGAGGAAGAGCACCAGGCCAACAGGAGAACCACTTTTAACATACTCAATGTTGAAGATTTAAAATAAATATAAACACACACCTAAAAACTGAAATATATGAAACAGAAAATCAGCTTATTTTTAATTATTGCCTTGATTGGTATTATCAAACTTCAGGCACAGAATGATGCACAAATGAGTCATTTTATGTTTAACAACATATCCTACAATCCTGCATTTGCAGGTGCTAATGATTTGATTAATGCCACATTTTTGCACCGTACACAATGGGCGGGGTTCAAAAATGCACCTTCCACCCAGTTTTTAGCTGGGGACATGAAACTTGACCGTATTGGGGGCGTTGGTTTATCCATTGTAAACGATAAACTGGGTTATGAAAAAGCGCTCAATGTAAGGTTGATGTATGCTTATCACCACCAGATTTCGGAAGGTTTCAACATATCGGGAGGCCTTGGTTTGGGCATATTGAATAAATCGCTTGATGGTTCGCAACTGATATATGAAAATATGAATGATGTCAATGCCATCACAACAAAAGAGAGCGAGATAACACCCAATATTGATTTTGGCTTAGCAGGGATGTACAAAGATCTGACACTCGGTTTTTCGTTCTCGCATGTAACGCAGTCGCTTGACAAAGCCACTTTCAGCAAACCTCCGCGCCACATGTACCTTTTTGCCCGTTATGAGATAGGCGTTGCCGACCAAATTGATATCGTTCCCTCTTTATATTTTAAAAACAGTTCATTTATAAGCCAGTTTGAGCTTAATGTGCTTGGGGTATATGACAAGAAATTCTGGGGAGGCCTAACCTACAGGATGCAGGAGTCGCTTGTAATAATGGCCGGTGTAAGCGTGATGAATGGTATAAAAATAGGTTATTCGTATGACCTGAATACAGGACCTGTAAAGACATACAGCAACGGTTCCCATGAAATTATGTTATCGGTAGGCTTCAAAAAACCTGTAAAAGAAGAAATACCATACAGAACACCTAGAATTTTCAATTAGAATTTGCATTAAAAGATTTTATCATATATAAAAGACTGTCGTAACCTGGCAGTCTTTTTTTATTTTAAAAATTTCACAACACATATCTTCTTTTTACTTAGGTTTGCTTATTAAAAATTTTTTATGGCCCTAGCAATAATAGACTGGATAATTATCATTTTTTTTCTTGTATTATTTCTAATAATTGGGTTTTACTACAAAGGGAAGGCAAGCAAAAGCCTTTCGGATTTCTTTTTATCGGGCAGAAATTTACCGTGGTACATTGCAGGCGTATCCATGGTAGCCACAACATTTGCAGCCGACACGCCACTTGCCGTAACCGAACTGGTGGCCAAAAACGGCATATCGGGCAACTGGTTATGGTGGAATATGCTTATAGGCGGTATGCTTACCACATTTTTTTTCGCCAAGCTATGGCGCAGGGCACAGATTATTACAGAGCTTGAGTTTATTGAACTGCACTACAGTGGCAAAGCCGCAGCGTTTCTGCGTGGTTTTAAATCGTTGTATATGGGTTTATTCATCAACGCTTTGATTATCGGGTGGGTAAATATTGCGCTTATGTCGTTGGTAGAGGTATTTTTTGGCATTTCGGGTGTAAAACTCTTGTGGGTTGTAGCCGGGGCTATGACACTAACTGTCATATATTCTGCCTTATCGGGTTTGTGGGGAGTGGCGATAACAGATTTTATTCAGTTTTGCATAGCTATGCTGGGCTGCATCATCCTTGCGATACTAGTTATTAACTCTGATACCATCGGAGGCATTAGCGGTTTAAAGACAAAAGTACCATCGTGGTCGATGCAATTTTTTCCTACAATAAATTTTCATTCGGGGGGTGTAAAAACGGCTACGACTTTAAGTATTTCCATTGGGGCTTTTTTATCGTTTGTGGGCGTACAGTGGTGGGCCAGTTGGTATCCGGGAGCAGAGCCCGGAGGCGGTGGTTATATAGCACAGCGCATGATGAGTTGTAAAAATGAAAAGCACTCGATATATGCCACCTTGTTTTTTCAAATTGCCCATTACTGTATAAGGCCGTGGCCATGGATACTTGTAGGGTTGGCTTCGCTTGTTTTATATCCTGAACTTGGGGTTGATGATAAAAAGCTGGGTTATGTGTTAGCCATGAAGCAGTTCCTTCCCACAGGATTTAAAGGCCTTATGCTTATAGCTTTTTTTTCGGCTTATATGAGTACAATATCCACGCAGCTCAACTGGGGATCGAGTTATATAATCAATGACTTTTACAAGCGGTTTATCAAGCCGGAGGACCGGTTTAAAAACACGCAAGCTGCTCAGAAAAATTATGTTCTGATGGGCAGGATAGCTACTATACTCGTTATGCTTATTTCGCTTTATATTACCACCCGGATACGGAGCATATCGCAGGTGTGGGAATTTCTTATTGAATGCGGCGCCGGCTTAGGCATGGTGCTTATATTGCGGTGGTACTGGTGGCGTATAAACGCATGGAGTGAAATTACAGCACTGGTATTTCCATTTCTGGCTTATGGCTTTACCAAACTTTATCTTGAGCAATTTTTACCACCTGCCTATATTGAAAACAGATTTTCTTATTTTTTTACTGTAGGCACCACAACACTTATGTGGATTATAGTTACCTATCTGACCCCTCCTACACCGCATAAAACGCTCGAAAAATTTTATGCCCAGATAAGACCTGAGGGGTTATGGCACCCTTTCAGCAGCGCAAATAAAGGAACACGAAATTCATTTCCAGGACTTATTCTTGCCTGGATAAGTGCAATAATAATGGTATATTCCGTATTGTTTTTAACGGGCAAGGTCATTTTTGCCGAATGGCTCAGTGCCTTTTACTGGCTTTGTGCTGCCATAATATCATTTATTATCCTGCGTTATTCAATGCTAAAGACAAAAATTCTCGAATAAAAAAGCATTTTTGCATGAAAAGAAATTATATCATTATTATAAGTGTTGTAGTGGTTATAGTTATTGTATTGCTATTGATAACACGAAAAGAAAAAGTAAATGAAAGCATTGTAGTTAAAGCCCAACGAGGTGATTTTCAGGTAAATGTAGTAACTACAGGGGAACTTGAAGCAAAAAATTCGGAAGAGATACTGGGGCCTTCGGGATTGCGAACCGTAGGTATATGGAATGTTCAAATCAGCGAAATAGTGCCCGAAGGTACGCTTGTAAATGAAGGTGATTTTGTTGCAACACTTGACAGGACAGAGATTAGCAATAAGCTTAAAGATGTGCAATCGGAGCTTGATAAACTGGAGCAGCAATTTATAAAGACAAGATTAGATACTACCCTTGAACTCCGCAATGCCAGGGATGAACTTATAAACCTGAAATTTGAGATGGAAGAAAAGCAAATAGTGGTTGACCAGTCGAAATATGAACCACCAGCCACGATACGTCAGGCAGAGCTGGATTATGAAAAAGCGGAGCGCACCTACAAGCAGGCTGTAAAGAATTATGAACTACGTTTTGAGCAATCGAAAGCCAAGATGCAGGAAGTAAGCACTACACTGGACCAGCAAAAACGCAAGCTTCAAGCTATGATGACGGTGCTTGAAGAATTTAC
>JAKIYU010000189.1 GCA_022708385.1 Bacteroidota bacterium
CTACTGATAACGGATTTATCTTTTTCTATCGCTTTGGCAATTTCTTTTTGTTTGTAACCTTGCTGTTTCATAACAGAAATTGTGTACCTTTGTTCTACGGTTAAATGTTTCATTTGCAACTTTTTTTAACGAGGAGAGGGCAAAATTAAACTTTATCCATCAAGACAAAGTGAGAAGGAATTTTTTCTTTCTCTTTTGTCTTGAAAAATTTATTCTTTATCTCCTCTGAAAAAGTTGCATTTATTTGTTGAATTTAGTGAATCAACAACTTACAACTTTCAATATTCTATATGTTTACTTTTGTGGGATAGTTTTGTAAAACTTTTTAAATGCCTCCATTATTTCATCTCTTACCTTCCTGTACACCTGCATCACTTCCTCTTCGGTTCCCTGTGCTGCAGCAGGATCTTCAAACCCGATATGAAGGCGCATTTTCACCTTTCCTGTAAACACCGGGCATATCTCTTTGGCCCCGTCGCACACAGTGATAACATAATCGAACGGGTCTGCCAGAAACCTGCTGACCGGCTTTGGTACCTGTTGAGAAATATCAATACCCAGCTCCGCCATGGCCTTAACAGCATAAGGATTCACTTTTTCCTCTGCTCTGGTACCCGCTGAAAACACTTCAAGATTTTTATCGAGCGCCTTTAGTATCCCCTCGGCCATCTAACTGCGGCACGTATTTCCCGTACAAATTATCAACGCCCTCATATATAGACATTTATAATTTTTCTTTCGTCTTTCAACTTTTACCTTTAGAATTTTATCGTTTATCTTTTATTTCCCTTTGTCGCAACTGGCACATACAGGAGCCTGAAAGGCGTTCTGTAGTATCCACTTTCATTGGCAAACCATCCCTTTCCCATTCAACAAGCCCGCCTGCAACCTGCGAAACCTTTGCAAACCCGTTCTGCATTAAAAAATGCACAACCTGCCCGCTGTTTATCCCCGAACTGTCAAACACAATCAGACCTTTTTCTTTAGGCAAAGCTATGTATTTGACTTTAAGTTCTTCGAGCGGCATACAAATAACCTCCTTAACATCCGGACATTTAAATGCTGAGAAATCGGCACGCCTGACATCAAGCAATAAAGCCTCTCCATTAATAAGCAACTGGTATGCATTGCGTGGCGTATGGTTCAGACAGCCATTACTCATAAACCCATGTGCGTTGAATGTATCTCCCATATTTACAGGTTTTAGCAATTTGATTCATTTTTACAGACAACTTCAACATCAAGACTACCTAAAAATTCGGCAAATAATCCCTTATATTTTTTAATACTTTTCTGACATAAACAATAATTTACTTTCGAACCTTCTACTTCTCCATGAATTAACCCAACTTTTTTAAGCTCTTTTAAGTGCTGAAGAACAGTTGTTCTACTCAGTGGTATTTCTTTGCTTATATCCCCTGAAATGCAAGTTTTAACCTCAGCCAGATACTTCAGTATAGTAATCCGCGCTGGATGAGACATAGCTTTGCTTACTATTGCAAGCACTCGAAATGAAGAGTCAAATTTCTCAGATTTAGTCATTTTTTTAAAATATGTCGTAAATTTACGACATATTTTTTATATTTAATTTTAAAAATAATCAGAAATAAATTAAATTTGTTCAATTTATAATTCAACGAAATATAATATGAATACAAATAAAGAAGCCTGGGGGTCGCGTGTTGGATTGATACTGGCTATGGCAGGCAATGCCGTGGGGCTTGGCAATTTCCTCCGTTTTCCTGTACAGGCCGTACAAAATGGCGGCGGTGCTTTTATAATCCCGTACCTTGTTTGTTTTCTGCTCATGGGTATCCCCTTATTGTTTATCGAATGGTCAATAGGCCGCTACGGGGGTCAGTTTGGGCATCACACCACCCCTTTCACATTTAACCGCATGGGAAGAGGTTCTTTATGGAAATATATTGGCGTTTTCGGTATTTTCTCTAATATAGCTATAGCAGCTTATTACTGTTACATCGAAAGCTGGACAATGTCTTATGTTTATCATTCGGCATCAGGTACTTTTAAAGGATTAGACCAAATAGGTGTGGCCTCTTTTTTCGATAATTATCTCGATATTTTTACTTCAACAACCTGTATTCCCTACGAAACAGTTATCTTTTTTGTCTTTTGCCTGGTACTAAACACATGGATTTTGAGCAAGGGATTAAGCGGAGGTGTTGAAAAGGTAGCTAAAATAGGTATGCCTTTGCTCATCATTTTTGGTATTTTTCTGGCTGTTAAAGCCATTTTTTTAAAAGCAGGTACCGATGGGGCTATAAACGATGGCACTGTGGGACTTAATTTCTTATGGACTCCCCAGTACACTTCGCTAACAAATCCTAAAGTATGGCTTGCAGCAGCCGGACAAATTTTTTTCACACTCTCACTCGGTCAGGGCTCAGTACAATGCTATGCTTCTTATGTAAATAAAAAGGATGACATTGCCCTCAATGCCATGTCGGCCGGCTGGATGAACGAATTTGTTGAAGTAGTGCTTGGAAGCGCCATCATCATCCCAATATCTATCGGTTACTTAGGTATCGACAAAGTTATTGAGCTAACCTCAAGTGGAGGCTTAGGACTTGGATTTCGCACCCTTCCCTATTTATTTCAGCAATGGGGTGATATTTTATCTGTTATGGCTGGCGTTGCTTTTTTCGGTTTGCTTTTTTTGGCTGGCATAACCTCTTCTCTTGCCATGGGCACTCCTACCATGTCCTTTTTTATGGATGAATTCAAATGGAAACGTTCAAAAGCCGCATGGGGTTTTGGTGTTATGGTGCTTATTCTTGGTTTGCCCACAGTCCTCTTCTTTCAGAAAGGAGTATTTGATGAATACGACTACTGGGCGGGAACAGTATCTTTGGTTGTTTTTGCCATGTTGGAATCTGTTTTATTTGCATGGGTTTTCGGTTTAAAAAAGGGTTGGTCAGAAATAACTGCCGGTGCTGATATTAAAGTTCCTATAGTGTTCAGATACATTATTAAATACATTACTCCTGTAATTCTTATTCTTGTATTTTTCTCTTCACTTATACGACCTGCGAAAGACGACTGGTCAAAAATAAGCCTCAAGGGATGGGAACTACACCACGAAAGCATTATTGCCCAGCTGAGGCACGACCATATCGGCCCTAATAAATCTTATTTTGCCGACAACTTTTACGCTGAAACTTCCGGCATTGTCGATTCAGTTTATTCTGACGAGTCATACAATTATATTTCTATAAAAAAAGAAGATGGTAAAACAAAAACTTTCAGCACATCCAAAGATAACATAGTCCTCGTACAGGAAAACGATATTGTCAATACCGGTGACGCTATCTTTAGTGGCCGCTTTATCAACAATGTTTTCTATATAGACATGTCACGCCTGCTGCTTTTATCTTTATTTCTTTTAATTAGCCTTATGGTCTTTATTGCTTACCGCAAACGTAAAAAAGAAGGGAGCCTGTAATATGAATACCACCGCTTTATTGTTTATGATTATTACCGAACTGGTAATCACCGGCCTTACATTCTACTTTTTCTTTAAGGTCCTGTTTATGAAACCTAAAGTAAATGTAAACGAAGATTCGTACTTCGATAACAACGAAACCAACTGAGTTAGTTTTTATTGATAATTTTTAAGGCTTCCCTTTTGCTGAGTGGCCTTAAATGGTGGATATTGAAATAAAAACCTCCTGGTTGACAGCAATAAAATCTATTGTATCCCACCACGATTTTTCGGTAATGAGCTTTTCGTAAAGGGCTAAAGTATTTTTATCAGGTTCCTTCCGGAACTATGCAACAGGACTAATGCAAAATAATGCATTTCTCTTTCTGGATACTGCCATAGTAACAAGACCAGTTCTTCCAACGCTTCAGCAGGAGGATAGCCATAACTGGCAATGAATTCTTTTTTCAGAATATCCCTTTCAGGCTTTTTTATGCCAAAGCATTTGAACTTGTCCTTCAAATATTTCTCCATCCAAAAGGCAGTATCAGCATCAGCGTGCTGCTGATATAAAGCACTTAATACCCTTGCATAATCGGGCGCATTAAAGTTGTTTTTTTTCCCATCTAATATCCCAGTGTTTTCAGCATTGACTTATAGCTTTGCTCCTTGGCAAATAGCCTTGGATAAGGCTCATTGTTTTCATCAAACTCAATAATGACATGTTTGGGGGCAGGAATCAGGCAGTGCTGAATACCACCAAAACCGCCAAGCGATTCCTGGTAAGCTCCAGTATGAAACAGACCTATGTACAGAGGATTATCCTGTGGTATTTTTGGTAAAAATATCGCATTGGCATGAGCCTCGGCATTATAATAGTCGTGGCTATCGCAGGTCAAGCCTCCAATATTCACACGTTGATACTCCTGTTCCCAATTATTTATAGCCAGTAAAATAAACCTCTGATTAATCGCCCATGTGTCGGGTAATGTAGTCATAAACGAGCTGTCTATCATATTCCACAACTCCCTGTCGTTCTGTTGTTTCTGGTCTATAACAGAAAACAAAACAGCTCCGCTCTCCCCTACTGTATAGGCACCAAACTCAGTAAAAATATCAGGTTCTGGCACCTCATTCTGTTGACAAATATTTTTTATCTGCTGCACAATTTCTTCTGCCATATATTCATAATCGTACGAAAAACCAAGTGTATTTTTAATAGGAAAACCACCGCCAATATTTAAAGTACTTAGTTCGGGGCACACTTTTTTAAGCTCACAATACACATTAACCGATTTTGATAATTCATTCCAATAGTAAGCCGAATCTTTTATACCTGTATTTATAAAAAAATGGAGCATTTTTAGCTCATATTTCGGATTCCCTTTTATGCGTTCGAGATAAAAGGGCACAATATCATTATAACGGATACCGAGCCTGGATGTATAAAATTCGAACATGGGCTCTTCCTCTGATGCTATTCTTATTCCCAGTTTAAAACTTCCGTTAATCAATTCATCGTAATAGTTTATTTCATTTTTATTATCAAGTATGGGTATTGCATTAACAAAACCCATATTAATCAAATTACTTATATTCTGATAATATTGTGGCCTTTTAAATCCATTACATATAATAAATTTATCCTTTGTAATCAATTTATTTTCATACAAATGTTCGACAATATGAATATCAAATGCAGATGATGTTTCAATATGAACATCATTTTTAAGCACTTCCTCTACTACAAATGAAAAATGAGAACTCTTTGTGCAGTAGCAATAATAATACTCGCCCTCATAATCCGCTTTAGCCATAGCCACATTAAAAAGCCGCTTTGCACGCTGTATCTGGAATGATATTTTGGGCAAATATGTAATTTTTAAAGGTGTGCCATATTGTTTTATTATATCCATCAAAGCTATATTGTTAAAATACAACTCATTATCAATAACCTTAAA
>JAKIYU010000190.1 GCA_022708385.1 Bacteroidota bacterium
CATTTTTAATGTGCAGGATGCTTCCGGCAACAGCCTGGTGACCTTTAAACCTGCACGCAGCTATTACTCTATAGTGTTTTCGTCCCCCGCCCTTACCAGTGGCGCTCAATATAAAATTTACACGGGTGGCACTTGCACCGGCACCCTTACCAACGGCCTTTATACAGGGGGTACATATTCGGGCGGTACTCTTAAAAAGACATTCACAATTACAAGCAAGGTGACAAACGTCACTTTCTAGTATTAAAATATTATTCTGAGACTCCAATCAAAAATCTTGGTTCCCCAGCTGGCTTGCCTGACGGAAGGCAGGGAACAATATTAATAGCCACGGGTGAAGCGCAGCTTTTAATGCCGACGGATAAAACATTGAGTACAAACGAGCAGAAGGTGTGAAGATGTTGCGAAATGCGAAGTTTGTACACATTTGTTTTACCAGTCGGTAGCCACCAGTGGCAAAATAATGCAAAAAAATTGTTTTGGCACGTGAATTTGTACGTAGCCACAAATTCCGTGACAAAACATATCAATATGGTTAATCAAGTGTTGCGCAATTCTGTCATTGGTAAAATCCACAAGTTATTGAATGAGGAATCCATAAGATTAATTTTCGCAAGGTAAAAAAAATTTTTTTATGACAAAATTTCAGGTGTGAAAATGTCATAAATATTAAATCATTGAAATTCATTAATTTATATTATATAAGAATAATTTTGGCATATAATTTGTAATTAGTCTAAATAAAAATAAAATATGACAAAATTACCCAATTTAATGCTTATAGGGCTTTTGAGTCTAATTACAAAATCAATTATTAACTTTCAAAAATTCACTATTATGGAAAACAACGCCAATACCCAACAGGAAAACATTTATACCTTACCGGCCCTGCCTTATGCCTACGATGCACTTGAGCCTCATTTCGACAAAATAACCATGGAGATACATCACACAAAACATCACCAAGCCTACATTACCAACCTGAATGCCGCCATTAAAGGCACTGAAATGGCTACCCTACCGCTTGAAGAACTGATGATGCACATCAGCAAATATCCTATGGCTGTACGTAACAACGGAGGCGGGCATTATAATCACAGTTTGTTTTGGACCATCCTTAGCCCTCAGGGAGGGGGACAACCCAAAGGGAAACTTGCCACAGATATAGAAAAGACCTTTGGTACGTTCGATAAATTCAAAGAAATTTTTTCCGAAGCGGCAAAGAATCGTTTTGGCAGTGGCTGGGCCTGGCTTAGTGTGGACAGCAACGGACAACTCTTTGTGTCATCAACACCTAACCAGGACAACCCGCTGATGGATGTGGCTGAAAAGAAAGGTACCCCTATACTCGGTCTCGATGTGTGGGAACATGCCTACTACCTCAAATTTCAAAATCGCAGACCCGATTACATCAGTACATTCTGGAACATTGTCAACTGGGATGAGGTTGCACGGAGATATGAGAAATTATTGCGATAGAGGTAGATTTACTTTTTATTCAGCCTGTAGGCCTATCCTACAAGCAGGTTGCACGAAGTGAAGCTCATATCAGTGTTTACCTAGCTGCTTTCCGCATTGCTCCTCTTGTATGCAATTATAAAAACTTTTGTGTTTTAAGCAAAAGTGCAAACGTCAGTATCATAAAAGGGAAGGCCGGCGCCATAAAACGGGCATCGGGCATACGCAGGATAACAGGAAATATCAGGATAGTAAAAATCACTATTAACGAAACCAGTATATGCAGGGCATCCCGCCGGAGGTTGAAAAATCCCGAAACACAAACCCAGATGGCGGAAATGCTCCCCCCGGCAAGCACCAGGTAATGCAGGCAAGCGATAATTAACAAAAAGGTTTTCTGTAAGTACGAAAGTTCGTTAAAAGGTTTGATAAACAGCAGGTAAGTGCCCGGAACGGCATAAAAGATTCTGAGGTAATGCAAGGGGACACCTATGTAATGCATCAGGGGCTGTTCATCTTTTACATAGCCCGTAAAGCGCTCCAGCGCCTGTGCTGCTAGTGTGTCGTAATAGAGCCTTTCTTCCATGGTAAGCGTGGTGTCCCTGACAGACATGATATACTCCCTGAGCATAAAAAGGGAATCCTTGTTAACCGTGCCTTCCACAAGGTGGGCGGGGAAACGGATAAGCCCCTCCTCTTCTTTGTTGCCTTCGAACCATAGGTTGTGCCCGTGAGGTAGCCATACCGAGTGGGTTCCACCCCACGACTGCAGAAACTTTGTCATAGGCCGCTGATACACAAAGGCGTCGGGCGGGGCAAAAAAAGGATTGGTTAACAGGCGCACACGACCATGTGTGTTGTAATTTCTTACCACCCACAGGGTGTCGACCACAACAAATGGCAGCATGAGCAAAAGCAGACCGGACAACCCAGACGACAAACTGCGCGTTGTTTTCCTAATGAACAGGAAAATCAGGAATGCCAGTATAATCAGTAAGAGCCCGAGGTAAACAGGCTTCAGAAAAATCATCCAGCAAAAAAATACACCGGATACAAGATAACTGAGAAGGGATTTATTCTTCAGCCCTTTTACAAGGAAATAAACGGCAAATATCCCGGCGCTGGTGCAAAAGCTTTCGGTAAGCAGGTAGGCATCGTAAACGGCGTTGTAGAAAGTGAGCAGGGAAACGATAAAGACCACATGGAAAACTCGTTTCGACCCTGTGATGTAAAAAGCCGTGAGAGCGAGAAAATAAACGGCAAGGCCCGAAAGCAAGACCTGCAGAAGCGCCAGCAGCTCGTAGGTATCAGGCACTGTAAGGAACAGCCGCAATACATAGTAAGGGGCGGCATAGCCGGGCATGCGGAAGTCGGGGTTATAAGTTCCGTTTTCTATCAGGTTTTCGACCGGGTTGAAATAGGAAGGGGTGTCGCAGCCATACCTCGCGAACATATCCATGCCGTCGGTATCGGGTAAAGTGGTCTGGTAAAAGAAAAGCAACAGCCTGACACTTATGGCCACAATAATGTAAATATAGGGTTTCAACAGACGTTGCATCTTTTCAAAATTAAGAATTTTAAAATATTTGATTTAAAAAAATTGTATCTTTAGCCTGTGTTTTTAATGGCTTTAGTATATAGGACATTTGCATGCTGGCAGAACAGATGGAAAATATACTGAGGAATTAACAGTGTGCAGTGCAAAAAACAATGGAAATATATACAAGTAAGCCTAAGAATTTTTATAATACAAACATTTGATAATAAATGCATTAAATAGGAAATACGAGATAGCTGCCACAGTAAAGATAAGGTAAAAATAACAGTAATTGCTGCAACACAAATGTTAGCCACCATTTAAAAAAGACAGAGCAATGAACAGATTTTTAATTTTAACAGTTTTAATTTTCGGTTTCGGTCAATTGAAATCACAGACAATAGAAATCGGACAAGACGCAAAAGAAGTTAAACAAATTATCGAATGGTCGACAAGACAGAGAACGGGATTTGATAGTTACGGTAATTCTTTGGGTAACAATGTTACTTGGGATGTAAACTATTACAATGGACAAATAACAGAAGTGATACAATGTTGGGCAAATCAATTCTTGATTGATTTTAGAATGTCTGCAAACTTTTGTAAGTATTATATGATGGAATATGGCAAATTAGCCTATGTTCTGACACAATATGAAGATGTCTCATTAGAGAAGTTGAAAACTTCATATGACAATTCATACGGGAATATGAAAATTGGCGATTACTATTTTTCAGACGACTATAAAAATTACACAAAACTTTATTTAGCCAAAAACGGCTATGCAACAGCCGAATGGCGTGAAACAGACACGGATTTATTACCGAGCAATATTAAAAATTCAATACAAGCAAAGATTAAACAAAAGGAAGATGAAGAGTATCAAAAAGAATTAGCTCGGCAAAAAGAACTTGAAAAACAAAAGGAAATCAAGTCAAA
Source organism: Bacteroidota bacterium (assembly GCA_022708385.1). Classification (GTDB taxonomy): domain Bacteria; phylum Bacteroidota; class Bacteroidia; order Bacteroidales; family PXBB01; genus JAKIYU01. The sequence continues at coordinate 3,935 of JAKIYU010000190.1, forward strand.
AACCTATGATTTAAAGGAATATAATGTGTCACTATATAATGAAACACTAGAAGAAATTAAAACTTCAATAGCTAATTATTTTCAAAAATCTTCTTCAAGTTATTATAGTTCAAGCAATGTACCTTCATTTACTGAACTTGCAAACGGAAATGAGAAAAAATATCGCTTTACTAATACATACACTGCATATTACAAACTTGAAGACCACAGTCGAGCAAGTGAAGATTATGGTTATGTTATAGTTGCTGGTTCTTACGATGTAAGACAAAGTAAAGAAATTAAACTTGTTTCCGGTACAGATAATTCTTGCAGTCTTTTTAATTCTATCTCGATACAAATTCCAACTATTGAAATTCAAGGCTACGAAGTAATGACTGAAGCGACTTTTCCCAATATAAAAGTTGACTATGCCAAGGGAGTAACAATCGTAAAGATAAAATCAGGTGAAGTTGAATTTAAATCTTTTCTGCCTGACGAAGACATTCAAGAAAAATTGAAAGAAAAGTTAAAAAGTGAGCCAAAAGGAAAGTATATCGTGCAATATGAAGTTGGAAATATTGCAGGTAAAGAATTTGTAAACACAGAATTAGAGAAGAAAACCACTAAAGTCGGAGCAGGCTGGTTGCTTCTAGGTTTATTAGCATTAGCAGCATTCTTATGATAGAAAAAGAATTACCAGATAGCGACTTGAAAACACTAATTGAGAGTGCTTATCAAAAGTTAGAAAAAACGGAAGAAATTGACAGTAAAATTTCTACCGAGAAATCTAATACTTTGAATTGGATACTCGCCTTGACAACTCTATTTGTTGGTATTGGTATTCAAAATTTCAAATCAATTACAACATTGTGTTTTAAAGAAGAACTATTTTTTGCAGAGAAAATAATCTTTGCTTTTTCTGTCATAATGTTGATTGCGTACAAAATAGCAAACACAAATTACGAGAAACAAAAAAAATCCTTTTTGGCAAACTTGCACACTCATAAGTTAGAACTACTTTTTGACCTGAAAACCAAACTAAAACCAAAACTTACAAACGAGCAGACTTTTATTCCTTCATTTATAAATCGTTTCAGAGATGGAGAATTTATTCCTGACTACGACAAAGAAAGAAAAAAAGCATTTAAGACAATTGACCGAAAAGTAAGTAATTTTGGAAAACTGTTAAAATTAATCTATACGGTGACAATGACAGCATTTATAATAAATCTGACAATAACTATAATACTGATAATGAATATAAACGGTGGCTAACAAGCGGTATAAAACATTGGGGTTTAAGTGGTTATGTGAATATTCTACCACGCATCAAGTTCGGTGTAACTTGACAGGAAAGTAGCCCGCAATCCCCAACGATTTCATACCGCCAGCCGTTGGCGGTCATGCTAAAAAAAAACGACAGCTAAAAAAAATATTAGTATTTTTGCAAATTCGACCTTAATATTTGTATTTTTGAA
>JAKIYU010000191.1 GCA_022708385.1 Bacteroidota bacterium
TTTTCCTTTAATACTACAGACTGTACAGATTCACGATGCTGTTTTAAGGTAAAAGCATCAGATATTTTAAACAATATATTTGAAGGAGTTTGATGTAATTTATTGAAAATTTCGTTGCTCATACCTGTTACTTCGGGATAATTGAGTTGGGAATAAATGCTTGCAGGCAACGGGTAAGGTTCAAGTGCATAATAAAGCACATTTAAATTGTTTTCTTGTGCATATTTAAGGGTAAGCAGTGCGTTCAGGCCAGTTCCAAAGCCCACTTCAAGAATGGTCATGTGGTCTGCATTCCTTTTTTGGGCTTCTTTGAAACCACAGTTTATGAATATATACTGCGATTCTGTAAGTGCACCAAATTTCGAATGAAAAGTTTCATCTGCATTGAAAAGTGCTACGGTATCTGAACCATCAGCTGTAGGTCGAATTTTATATATATATTTTTTCATCGTTTTATAGAACTAAAATAAACAAAATACTCTTTACGTTATAAATTTTTCATTATTTATTAATAATTTTATAATTTTATAAATTAAACACAAATAACTATGCATATAGAAGAACTTATTGCTATTATTGAACAAGAATTTAATGAAATGCCCAAAGGTGTTCTTAAACCCGAAAGCTCTTATAAAGATATAATCGGGCTTACTTCCATTAACGCCTTAATACTTATTGCAGTCATAGACAATACCTATGATGTAATTCTCACGGCCGACGATATAAAAAAAAGCAACACACTTCAAGAGTTATTTGACTGTATTAAAAATAGCAAAAACTGACTGGTCGTTTGAATAATTTTTCTAAATTTGCATAAAACTCAAAAATTACTTCCCATGAACAAGATTTTAATTTTAGCCCTCGCTTCATTTTTCTGCTTTCAGGTTTTTTCACAGGATAAAGGTACGATGACAGATCCGCGCGACAACAAAACATATAAGACCGTAAAACTGGGGAATAATGTATGGATGGCAGAAAACCTTAATTACGAAACCAAAGACAGTTGGTGTTACCAGGATAATTTTAAAAATTGCGACAAATACGGCCGGCTTTATACCAGAGAAGCAGCTATGACAGCTTGTCCAAGAGGCTGGAGATTGGCCAATGACAATGACTGGGAAACACTTATCAACACATACGGTTCGAAAAGCGATATAGGAGGATTCTTAAAATCTATCGGAACAACGACCTGGAAAGCGCCCAATACCAATGCCATTGACAAAGGAGGATTTACTGCATTACCCGCCGGTTATAAAAAAACCGATGGCACCTACACCGGCGAGGGCACTCAGGCCTCTTTCTGGAGTGTTTTCAGCGATAACAAAGGCCTCTGGGGCAGACACCTCACCCATGATTCAGGCAGGCTTAACAGTTACAACTCACCCGATATTAACGCCCTGAGTATAAGATGCGTTAAAGATTAATGCATTATTACCCAACAAAAAAAATTAAAAAGCTGCTCCATTTGCTCATTGCGGGGGTAGCTTTTTTTATTATTTTAAGCGCTTTTAAAACCAGAAGCATTAATACTGCTGATGAAGAAATTGCCTTGTGGGAAAAACAACTTAACGAAATTAATTTCATTGTTATCAGAATATCGGCTACCAATCTTATAAACGGACTCAACCTTAACAAAAACCAGATAGAAGAGCTGAGGAAATTACAAAAAGATATGGATACCCTCAGAATACACCCTCAGTGTTCTGACAAAGAAGATATGATACCGGAAATTACCGAAATAAGGAATACCTATAACAATTTATTATCGCATTTACTCACCCAGAAAAAGCTCCCCGGAGAGCTTAAAAAAAAGGTTTACGAAACAAGGTTAAATCATAGCCTTATGATTAAGAAAACACTTCTCGGACACAGCAAATCGCAAAAGACAGATTTGGGCTGTATTAAATGCCATGCCTTACCCCGTCACTTTCCAAAGGGCGATATCAAAACTTTGAAGAACAAACATGTTTATTTCTGGCAACGCCCTGTGATAGACAAGAAACACGCTTTAGGTTTATTAGGGAAGGAAGGTAATCTCATTATTTGGTATGCCCGCAAGAAAGTTGACGCCATATTAACCACATCGCAGAAAAGCATTATAAATTCCTTTAACTGTTGCCTCATTCCTCCCGGTGAGCTGGCCGACCCCATGCGTGCTGGACAGGCTTTCTCGACCGACGATTGGATTAAGTACCTGAGAGAAATTAGGCAATACGATAAAAAAACATGGAACGCCTATAAAAACCTGTATATTAAACCTCTCGAAGACATCATTATTGCTGTTTTACCCAGCATAAGCGAATACGATAAAGAGCTTGCCTTATGGCGTATGGAAAAAATTCTGAATGAAACCCGTAAGATGGATGAAGTTACTTTCGAACTCCGTAAAGAAGAAATATGCCGCCGCATGGAAGCCTGTTATAATTTTAATGATATTACTGGTGTAAGCAGAAGAAGTAAGAATATTCAACTTTACGTAAATGCCATGTATTTGCTGTTCCCCGGAAACGACACTTTATACAGTAGGCTTGCTAATGCTCAATAGAGTATATTCAGCGCAGTTGTATCAAAGGGCGTCATATATACCGAATCTCTCCTGATAAAAGTGCCACCGCCTTTAGTGATATTGGATTCAACAAGGAAGTACTTGTCGCCTTCTGTTTTGCAGGTAAGCAATGTATCGTAACTCATACCAAGTCCTTCAATATAAGAAGCGGGACAGCCATTAGGGCAGTTTACTGAACCACTGAGGACTTTGTATAAAATTCTGTCGGCACTATCAACAGGGCTTTGATTTTTAACATGCAGCTTGATTATGGCTTCAGGCACCAAACCGAAAGTGCTGTAATAACCACTTTCAGAAGTAACATCATTGGCATTTATTACAGTAGTATTGGAAAAATATTTTGGTTTATAAATGTATATTCTATAGGCACTGGCGGCCTGTTCTTCGAACTCAAACTGAAAAGAACCATCCTGGTTGCTGTTGCATGAGGCTATATCCTGAAAATTTGAGTTGTAAACCCACGATTGAACAGATGTAGATGAAAGCGACACCTGCGCATCACCTACGGGTTGATTGCTGCCGGGGTTAATGACTTTTCCTGAAAACTTTACCTCATTGGTTTTCTTTTTACAATTATTTAAAAAAAACAAAGAAAGGAGCAGGCAAATCAGAAACAAGGCTCTTGTTTGAACGTTCGTTTTCATAATTTAGTGTTTGATAATTTTTGTTACTATATTATCTCTGTCTCCTTTTAAATAAAGGATATAGGCTCCTTTCGGCAGGTTGCCAGGATTAATACTATAAACATGGGTGTGTTCATCAAATTTCAGTGTGTTTGCATACAACTTCTGTGATATCGTATTATAAATTTCAACGTTATAACTGGCCTCTGTATTAGAATAATTGTAAATAAACATCACATCATTAAAAGGATTGGGGTAAACAAAAAGCCCGTTACCAACAGCATCATGCAACTGGTTCCCTGTTATGTAATAATAAATGATATCGGAAGTATCAGACACACAACCGTTGATAGTTACAACCACATAATAGAATCCATCGACAGGTGGGGTAAAATACTGGTTTGTGTCGAGCATCTGGCCCTGATCGTTGAACCACTGATTGCCTACAGGAGAGCTCGATACTATATCCATACCTGATTGTGAAATAGTAGGTTTTGAGGGGATGGGATTAATTTCAACAGGTAAAATCATCGGCATGCTTTCGCAGTTACTTACATTTTGAGTGACGTAAAAAACAGTATCATTATACAAGGGCGGTAGTGAAAGCATATTGCCCTGATTAACCAGGTTTGTTAATGAAACATCATCATACCAATTGATATTAGTTCCTCCAACAACTAAAGGCGCAACAGAATCGCCGGCGCAATAAGGAGAAGGTATAGTGGCCTGCGGGGGTAGCGGTGTTTGAAAATAATTTATTTCTATTTGAGCCGGTGGGCTTGGGCAGGCTGGATATACAAATTGTGTTAGATACAATACAGTATCGGAATTGAACTGGGAAGCCGGTATCGATTGTCCTGTATCAATCAGTACAGCAAGGAGGCTATCCGCGTACCAGTAAATATTAATTCCTGTTGCTTCAATTACAGCAGCCGTGTCTCCGGAACAAAGATGTTGTTGCGAAGCAATTACAGGAGGCGAGGGTGTTGTTCCAACCAAAATTTCAATCGAGGTAGTATCCGTGCAGCCGCCATAGGTAGTATGCTTTGTTATATAATATATACCTGATGTGCTTACCTGATAAGGATTATTTAATGGTTGTATTGCCTGAATGTCGAGCCAGTAATTATAAGTTCCTGAAGCATTAAGGCTGTCGGCGATATAAGCTGTAATATCAACGGTATTTGGCTGGCATACCACAGGATACTGTGTAGCATAAACTGCAGGGTAAAAACATATAGTAAAGGTTCCATCTGATTGATCGTTTATCACCGGAATATCAATATATGAAACCCTTATAAGCACTTTGGCAATGATGGCCGGAGCAATCCATGTATAGGAATCGCCATTAGGGTTACCCCATTTACTTGTAATGTTTATCCATGTCGCTCCGCTATCTATCGAATAATCGAGATACAAGCCCCCTGTTAGATAAGACCCCAGCCAGCGAATTAAAATGCTGTCGCCTTTAACATAATTTTCTCCGCCATTGGGGCTTACCAAAATAAGATTAGGCAAATAACCTATGGTAAAGGGGTAGTCGCTTGTATCGTATATTAGGTTATCATTAACATCAACTATTCTGATTTTACACATTGTTGACGGCAGATTTGGAATAGTCCATAAGTAGCTGCCTGATGCAGCAGGCACACTGTCCTGGACAAGTGTCCATGTTTGGCCGTTATCGGGAGAAAACAGAATTTTAATATAGTTTGTAGAAGTGGCAATCCATTTAATTTCAGTTTGTGTATTCGGGTAGAAACTTAATCCGGGATTGATAGGTTCAATTAAAGCAAAACTTGGGTAAACTATAGAAAACAGGTTGTTGCTTTCGTCGTACAACTGGGCAATTGATAAAAACCTTGCCCTTATTAAAGCCTGATTTGTTATTTGAAAAGGCACCTGCCAATAATATGTGTTCCCATTAGGCATATTGTAGAAGTTCTCTATAAAATTCCATGTTATACCCGCATCAGTGGAATATTCGACAGATACGCCTCCGATTAGGCTTGTGCCCTGCCAAATTATCGGATAGGTATTTCCGGCAACAAACTGCTCACCCCCGTTTGGAGAGATTACCTGTAATGAGGGATAAGGATAAATAGTAAATTTAAATACCGACTGCGACGTATTAAGTGTGTTGAATTCATCTGTAATTCTTACCT
>JAKIYU010000192.1 GCA_022708385.1 Bacteroidota bacterium
TTTAATGCTAAAATAAAAGCATTCAGGGCATCATTCAGGGGTGTAAGAAATGCCTCTTTTTTCCTTTTTAGATTATCAAATATTTATGCTTAAAAGATATTCCCTCAACTTTTCCGCTTGATCCGTAATTTGTTTATTTCTCTTTACGCCCGTTTTTCCACATGGCTCCCGTTTATCTTTCTTATTGGCTTGTTCATCTCAGGCCTTATTATTGTATTTTTTAAAAAAGCACGCCGCAGGGGCGTAAAATTGTTGTTTTTCCTATTTATTCTTATTGCCATAACCTATATTTGCACTACTTATCTTTCTCCATCATTACAGGACTACAGCAAAGGTTATGCAATTAAAAATGTAACACCTTTATTGGATGTATTGGAAAAATATAAAAAAGAAAACAATGATTATCCCGATGCTCTTACATTACTTGTGCCTAAATATATTGACAAAATTCCTTCAACAAAGGTTCTTACTATCAGAAATATTGAATACAAAAAGTATTCAGGCAGCTACACATTGCTCATGATGCAATATACAAACGGATGGGATATGGATGTCATTTTATATAATCCTGACAATTTATATGATATTCCTGAAAGCCAACTGAAGACATTTGGCAACTGGCGTTATTATCATATTAATAAATAGCCAAACGGTTTTTATAGCATGGCATTTGCAAATTGCCCTTCGTTTTAAAACTATTAAAAATGAAAAATTTAAAAAAAATATCAACCGCTTTGCTCATTACAATTATTCTATTTTCCACCTCTTGTTTGAAAGACCAAACACCCACCAAAACACTTATGGAGGGAGTTTGGGAAGTTACAGAAGCTTATAACGAAAACGGAGAGAACATTTTACCTCAGATAGGTTTTCCTGTTTCAGTTTTTCATTTAAGCAGCGACAATACTGTTATTTCATCGGCAGGGCCAATGATTATGTATATTGTATATGGCAAAAATAAATATACAGAAATTGCTTCTCAAATTGACCAGGTCATGAACTATGCATCCCTTGATTTCAATGGCGGTGAATTTTTTGTTGGCGGCGGCGTTCAGAGCAGGTTTACTCTCGAAATGAAGCTCGAGGGTTTGCCAGGACAAAAAACACTAACCACTTTGCTTGATTTACTTGGCATCACAAATGATTACTGGGATGTGGTAATTTACCACAAATTCATGGATGTTTATGTGGAAATTGATGAATCGAAAGAAACCATGACATGGGAATTTGATAATGCCACCCACGCGATATATAATACAAAAGACAACTACGGAAATTATATTTTATGGCAAGGTTGGCCCGTTCAAAATTTTTCAAAATGCCGTTTTGTCCTTACAAAAAGAGTTAAAGACATCAAAGAAGTTATTTCTGACCACTTATAATCAATAGGTCTTCGATGATAAAAGTACCCTGCAAAAAGCGGGGTATTTTTTTTTGTACTCAATTGAGTGTATCAAAATGCTATATGTTTGAATAAAGTTGAAATTAAAATTATTATAAATTTGCAGAAAACCGCATTATAGCATTATGTAAATTCATTTTTTCAATAAAAAGATATTGTAAATGTTTATAAAACCAATCCCTAAAAATTTAACTGAACAATTAAATAACTTAAAAAAGGAATTATCAGGCGATTTACACTACAGCAATATATACAGGCTGATGTATGCAACTGATGCTTCTGTATATCGCGAAATTCCCCTTTGTGTAATTTATCCCCGCAACAAAGAGGATATTAAAAAAATAATTTTTCTGGCAAAAAAAGAAGGTTTAACCATTATTCCCCGAACAGCTGGCACATCTCTGGCCGGTCAGGTTGTAGGCAATGGCATCGTAGTGGATGTTTCAAAATATCTGACTGGAATAATAGAACTTAATGTTGAAGAAAAATGGGTAAAGGTTCAGCCCGGAGTAATTCTTGATGAACTGAACAAATATCTGGAGCCACATGGTTTATTTTTTGGCCCCGAAACATCCACTTCAAATCGTTGTATGATTGGCGGTATGGTAGGCAATAATGCTTGTGGGGCACATTCTTTAATATATGGTAGCACACGCGACCATGTTATTTCTCTTAACGTCATACTAAGTGACGGCAGTGAGGCAGTTTTCGGCCCTATAAATAACGAGGAAATTGAAAAAAAAATTACCCAAGAAAATTTAGAAAGCAGTATTTATAAATTCTTTACACAAACATTATCACAAAAGCATATCCAGGAAAATATCCATAAAGAATATCCCTTACCTACACTTAAAAGGCGTAATACAGGGTATGCCTTAGATATCATTTCAATGCAACAACCCTTTAACGTTAAGGGCAATGTATTCAATCTGGCTAAGCTGTTAACCGGTTCTGAAGGCACACTTGCTTTTACAACAGAGATAACTTTAAACCTTGTTGAACTGCCTCCGAAAACAAAAGGATTGTTATGCGCTCATTTCAGGTCAATAAACGAAAGCTTGAAAGCCAATTTGGTTGCACTTAAGCATGCCCCGGTATCAATCGAGCTCATTGATAATGTAATCATCAACTGTACAAAACAGAATATCGAACAACGTAAAAACAGGTTTTTCATAGAAGGTGAACCTGGGGCTATTCTCATGATTGAGTTCTTTGGCCCCGACGAAAATGATATCAGAAATAGAGTAGAAGCTCTGATTAATGAATTCAAAGAGCTGGGTTATGGTTATCATTTCCCCTTATTAACCGGCACTGATATAAGCAAAGCCTGGGCATTGCGAAAAGCAGGATTAGGGCTTCTTTCGAATGTGGAAGGAGATGCCAAGCCCGTAGCCGTTATTGAGGACACGGCTGTTGATGTAACCGTATTACCTGATTATATAGAAGAATTTCAGCAATTACTAAAAAAGCACCACCTTGAATGCGTGTATTATGCGCATGCAGCTACCGGAGAATTGCATCTTCGCCCGGTGTTAAACCTTAAGAAAGAAGAAGATGTAAAATTGTTTCGCACCATTTTGCATGACATTGCCCTCCTGGTAAAAAAATACAGGGGTTCGCTCAGTGGAGAACACGGCGATGGAAGGCTCAGGGGAGAATTTATACCGCTTATGCTGGGAGAAGATAATTACAAGTTGATTAAAGCTGTAAAAAAGACATTCGACCCTGACAATATCTTCAATGCCAGCAAAATAGTGGATACGCCCCCCATGAATACTTCGCTGCGATACAGTATTAACCAGAAAGCAAAAGCTATAAATACAACCTACGATTTCAGTAAATATAAAGGTATTCTGGGAGCGGTAGAACTTTGTAACGGTTCGGCAGATTGCCGCAAACCTGCAGGGTCAGGTGCCTTGATGTGTCCAAGCTATATGGCCACACTTAACGAAACTGACTGCACAAGGGCAAGGGCAAACATTCTGAGAGAATTTTTAACACATTCACACAAAACAAACCCATTTGACCATCAGGAAATATACGAAGTAATGGACCTGTGTTTATCGTGTAAAGCCTGCAAAAGTGAATGCCCTTCAAATGTGGATATGGCTAAGCTTAAGGGAGAATTTTTGCATCATTATTACAAAGCCCACACACCGGGATTACGTACAATATTAATAGCCCATATAACAAGTGTAAACAAGGCAGGCAGCATTGTTCCATGGCTTTTTAACTATTTTGTCAGAAACCGCATTTTTTCGGGGATGTTAAAGAAAATATTGGGATTTGCTCCAAAGCGTGCAATACCGATGTTACATAATTACACACTCAACTATTGGGCGGTAAAGCACCTTAAGAACCTCAACAAAACAGCCTATCAAAAAACTGAAGTTGTCCTTTTTAACGATGAGTTTACCAATTTCAATGATACTGAAACAGGCATTAAAGCTGTTAAGTTACTATCTTTTCTGGGTTACAAGGTTACCATCCCCCGGGCTGCAGTAAGCGGCAGAACATTTATATCGAAAGGGCTGCTCGGAAATGCGCAAAAAGCAGCCAATAAAAACATAAGGTTAATGAAAAAAGTGGTGGGCGAGAACAGTGTATTAATTGGCATAGAACCATCGGCCATACTGAGTTTCAGGGATGAATACATTGAATTTGCCACTCCTGAAAATAAAGAAAACGCCCAGTATCTTTCGGGAAAAGCCTTTATGTTAGATGAATTTTTATGGGATGAAGTTGAAAAAGGACATATTGACAAAAAAAGTTTCACCAAAGAAAGCAGGAAGATATATTTGCATGGTCATTGCCACCAGAAAGCGTTGGCATCGATAGTGCCAACAAAAAAAATTCTGGAGTTTCCTGAAAATTACACTGTCGTAGAAATAAAATCCTCGTGTTGCGGTATGGCAGGAAGTTTCGGTTATGAGAAAGAGCATTTCGAAACCTCTATGAAAGTGGGAGAACTTGTGTTATTACCTGCTGTAAGAAAAGCGGAAGCTGAAGCCATTATTTGTGCACCCGGCACCAGTTGCAGACAGCAGATCAAAGACGGGACTGGGCGAACGGCATTACATCCCGCTGTTATTTTATATGATGCGCTTGTAAAGCACTAAACCATTATTCTATTCAAACTTTTTTAGAATCAGGCAGGCATTGACATCACCGAATCCAAAACTGGCTTTTGCCACACATTGCAAGGGGTAACTAATATATTGTTGCGGGATTCTTGAAGTATCAATAAGGGCAGCAATTTCATCTTTTACCTCACTGCAATTAATGCTGGGGTGGATAAAGCCATGATTAAGCTGAAGGACAGCAGCAATTGTTTCAATGGTTCCTGCAGCCCCTATCATATGTCCGAAAATGGATTTAGGCGCATTTATATAGGGGAAATTATTGCTTTCACGTTTCAGGGCAGTTTTCCAGTTTCTGACTTCGTGCACATCGCCAATGGTAGAGGTAAGGTGTCCGGATACCAGGTCAATGTCTCCTCCATCTATATCAGCATCTTCGAGGGCTTTGCGGATACAATGCACCACGCCTTCAGGGTTGGGAATGGTCATGGTGCCTCCATGCCTCTGACCGCCGCTGTTATTGTGGCAACCTTTAACTTCAGCATATATGTTTGCCCCTCTTTTCAAAGCTGACTCCATTTCTTCGAGCAATACTACGGCAGCACCTGAAGAAGGGACAAAGCCTGAAGCTTTGGCACTCATAGGCCTGCTGCCTTTTTGCGGGTCATCATTATAATCTCTTGTCAATACACGCATGGCATCGAACCCTGACCACGAGTAAGGCGTATAGACTTCAACACCTCCTGCCAGCATTCTAAGGGCTTTGCCTGACCTTATCCTGTCGCAAGCCATCACTATAGCATCCGTTGAACTGGAGCAAGCTGAGGACACCGACAGGCATAGATTGCCCAA
>JAKIYU010000008.1 GCA_022708385.1 Bacteroidota bacterium
GTCGCTGACTGCAATGGCCATAAAGGAAAAATTTACCGAGTTGTACGGCCCCAACTGGTATAATAAAGTGAACCTTATACTCCATACGGGCGACATGGTGGGGGATGGCAGCAACCTTGTATCTTATGAAACTGAGTATTTTAATCCCTTTTCAGTACTTTCATGTTCGGTACCTTTTATGATATCCATCGGCAACCACGAGGGTGAGAATAACTACTTTTATAATTACATGCATTATGAGGATTTTTCAACCTATCAGTATCCCAACAGCCTGTGTGAAAAGTATTATGCCTTTAACCTCGGGAATGTTCAGTTTTTAGCCATGAACATGGCAGGGGCCTACGATAACGGTGCCCAAAAGCAATGGGTGAAAAACCGCCTGGATGAATCGGCTGCAAATCCCGACATAGATTATGTTTTTGCCTATGCACACCGACCGGGCAGGAGCGAGTTGTGGCCCGATGGCAATGCTTCTTTTGTTTACGACAGTATTTACCCGCTTTTTGCTACTTATCCCAAGTTGGCCATGCACTCTTTTGGCCATTCGCACAATTACGAACATGGTACTTATATTAACAACAACAGCGAAAACCGCGATTTCAGGACCATTCTTGCCGGTGGCGCCGGCGGTGCTCTCGACCGCTGGGATATGTACCCCAACCAGGTGGACCTGCGCGATGTGCAGGTATCTTACGACCACTATTGCTATGTGATAGTAGATGTGGACCTTTCGGATCATTCCTATACAGCCTCCATGTACAGTCTGGGCAATCCCGAATATCCCCTGTACAATGTGTTGTTGGACAAGTGGCACAGTGTCGTGGGGTGCGATAAACCACAAACACCGCAAGCAGCTTATCCGGGGCCGACATGTCCCGGTACCGCACCCACGCTGATTGCATCTTTGTTCAGCGGGGCAGATTCCCTTATGAGCTCTCGCTTCCAGCTTATCACTGCTTCCGGCGATTTCAATACACCCCTGCTCGATACACTGCGCGACTGGACAAACATATATGGCGTAACCCCCACTTATGTGCCCGTTGATAAAAATACCGGCATGGGCCTGCGACGGCTGAAGCTTCCGGCAGGCTTGCTGCAAATAGGAAACAGCTATAAATGGCGCGTCAGCTACCGCGATCATAACTGTCGCTGGAGCGATTGGTCTGCACCTGCCGACCTGCTCGTTCAGCCACAGGCAGCCGACAGCATCGACTTTGTAGCCGATACTCTTTACGGAATAGCACCCCTTACTGTCCATTTTACTGACCTTAGCAGCGTAACCCCCACCGCCTGGCTGTGGGATTTCGATAACGACGGCACCTTCGACAGCCCCTTGCAGGACCCCGTCTGGACTTATACAAACGACGGTGTTTACACGGTCAACCTGGTGGTCAGCTATAATGGCAGCCTGGGGTATAAACTTAAGACATCATATATCGTTGTCGGTGCCAGCAGCAACGATGAGCTTGACGCTTTGCCCTTACAGATTTACCCCAATCCTGCAAAGGATTATGTTATGGTGCATCCCCAGGCACCGCTCAACCAGCCCGCCACTATTGAAATTTCAGATATCAGCGGGAGGGCACTGTTGCAACACCACACCCTTCTGCAGGAGGATGTCAAAATTAGCTTGAATACACTGTCAAAAGGCGTTTATATAATTCATGTTAAAACTCCTGATAAAATATGGAAAAAGTTGATAATGAAATATTAAACCCATTTATAAATTATGGTTAAAAATAATTTATCAGTGAAGCATTTTTATTATCTTTATAAAAATAAATGTCTATGCCATTCTTACTCCTTTTCATTTCAATATTTCCTGTACTGGTAATATTGCTATATATTTACAAGCGCGATAAATATGAAAAAGAACCCATAGGTCTGCTCATTAAGGCATTTTTTGCAGGCGTATTGTCGGCTGTAATAACAATAATTGTTGTGGTGCTGGTCATGCCCTATCTTCCTCGCTACGACAGCCTTTTTAGTGCTGCACTTGTGGAGTCCTTTATTGAAGCGGCTATACCCGAAGAGCTCTTTAAGTTCCTGATGCTTTACTGGGTAATATGGAAAAATAAAAATTTTAACGAAAAATTCGACGGCATCGTTTACGCTGTCTTTGTTTCCCTAGGTTTTGCCTGTCTCGAAAATATTTTTTATGTTTTTGAAAACGGCGTGGCTGTTGGTTTGCTCAGAGCTGTACTGTCCGTTCCGGCGCACGCCTTATTCGGTATAATCATGGGATTTTATCTGTCATTGGCGCGCTTCAATCCCGAAAATAAAGGGAGCCTTATACTTAAAAGCCTTGTATTCAGTATGGTTGCCCATGGCATTTTCGATTTTCTCCTGCTTTATGGCAGTAAGAACGCCCAAGTGAGTATAGGTATTATGCTTTTGGCTTTCCTGCTCTTTTTTATATTTGTAATTTGGCTGTGGCGCCTGGGATTTAAAAAACTCAAACAATTCAGCCTGCCGCCCGATAGTAACGAAAACATTCCCGAAATCCCGTAAAAAAATAATTTTTTTGTAATTTTACACAAAATAAGACCTTTATTGTGTAACTGATAAATTTTGAAGACGTTGTCTGGTTTTATAAAGCGATATCGTACAAAATATAATAGTAAATATGTCATCTTAATACTGGCTGTTGTTTGTGTGCTGTTCACTACCAGATTAAAAGCCCAGTTTTATAACGGCTCACAGTTGTCATTCGGCAAAAACAGGGTGCAGTACATTGACCGCTTTTGGTCCTATTACCGTTTCGAAACCTTCGATACATATTTTTACCAGCAAGGAAAACCTTTGGCCATTTTTACAGCCAAATATTTTTCAAATATCAGAAACAAGGTTGACGAGAAGTTGCAAGTGCAATCGTCTGAAAAGATTCAATTTGTTATTTTCAACAAACTTACCGATCTGAAGCAAAGTAATGTGGGTTTTATCAGCGACCATTATTATAATATTGGGGGCAAAACCCATATCGTCGGCTCAAAAGTATTCCTGTATTTCAATGGCGATTACACTGATTTTACCCGTCAGATAAGAGCTGGCTATGCCCATGTAATCATTAACCAGCTTTTATACGGCGAACACATCACTTCCCAGATTAAAAACTCTACACTGTTGTCGCTGCCCGACTGGTTTTTACAAGGCCTTATCTCATATATGGCCGAAGAATGGAATACCGAAATTGATAACCATGTGCGCGATGGCATCATGTCCGAACGCTATGATAACTTCTACAACCTGCCCCCGGATGAGGCAGCCATGGCCGGACACTCTTTCTGGTACTATATAGCACAAAAATATGGCGAAAATGTTATCCCCAATGTGCTCTATATGACGCGTGTAAGCCGTAATGTGGAAAATGGTTTCCTGTATGTGCTGGGCATTTCGTATAAAAACCTGATGCGGGACTGGTTTATTTATTATAAAAGTATTTACGAAAAGGATGAGATACGCGACAGCATACCTTTATCAGGTGTCGTTAACATAAAAAAACGCAAAAATACTGTTTATTCGATGGTTCGCACATCCCCCGACAACCGGTACACAGCCTATTGCACCAATAAAATGGGCAAATCGGTTGTAAGGCTCTACGACAGCGAAAAGGATAAATCACGAATTTTGCTGCGTCAGGGACACAAACTCGATGAGAAGATGGACTTGTCATATCCCCTGATGGACTGGCACCCTTCAGGAAAAATCCTTACCATTATGCGGGAGGAAAAAGGCCTCACAGCCCTGTATTTCTATACGCCCGAAGATAAAAAAATGGAAAAACGCTACCTTTACCACTTCGATAAGGTGCTCTCCTTTTCCTATGCTCCCGATGGCAAAATAATGGCTGTGTCGGCCATCATCAACGGCAAAACAAACCTCTATACATACAACGTATCTGCAAATACCTTTGAGGTTATTACAACAGATTCATACAACGACTTCGACCCCGTGTTCATGGGCAGTGAAAAACAGATTATTTTCAGCTCAAACCGCATCAATGACACATTAGTCAGAGAAAAGCCCGATGATATTAATACGGACTTTGCACCAGCCCG
The DNA here is from genome assembly GCA_022708385.1 of Bacteroidota bacterium. Taxonomy (GTDB): domain Bacteria; phylum Bacteroidota; class Bacteroidia; order Bacteroidales; family PXBB01; genus JAKIYU01. The sequence continues at coordinate 4,059 of JAKIYU010000008.1, forward strand.
CAATCTTTATGTATATGAATATGCCCTCAAAAGCCCTGTGCTGAGAAAAATTACCGCTTATGAAAACAGTAATGCGGTTCAGCCGCAGGCTGCCGATAAAGTGAAGTTTTATTTCCTTTCCGACAAAAATGGTATCAATAACCGCTATGCTGGTGCCTTCGATAGTACTGTGGCTTATATCGACACAACTATACATTACAGATATTTTGCCAATATAACTCCCGTAACAGATTACAAAAGAAGCCTTTGTGAACATCATATCAATTTCCAAAAAAATGTTTTTACCGACCTTGTTTATAATACCGGTAAATATCACATTTATAAAAATAATTTGTCCGCTATACAGCCCCTAAAAAAAGAGCTGGAAAACACCCATTACATAAACAAATTAATCCTCGAAGGCGAAAAGAAAGTATATCAAAAAAGCAGGGATTCGCTGCTTAATAGCCTTTACGAACCATATAAAAGGAAAAAGCTGATTGTCGAAACCTCACCCGATACACTAGTTGATTTTGGAAAAAAGGTTGACATCGATAATTATGTTTTTACAAATGAAATGAAAGATGTAAAGAAAGACAGTTTAAAACCGCTTCCCGATACAACCCGCACCAACGATTCGCTGGACATTAATTACAATGCATTCTACCTGCCCAAGCAAAGAAACTATATGGTGGAATATACTATTGACAACATGGTCAACCAGCTCGACTTCAGTTACCTCAACTCCAGTTACCAGACCTTTACAAGCGGCAATAACCCCATTTTTATCAACCCGGGTTTCAATGCCCTGTTTAAGCTGGGTATTTCGGACCTGCTCGAAGACCATCGCCTGGTGGGTGGGGTCAGGTTTTCGCTTAACTTCGACCAGTCGGAGTACCTGCTAAGCTACGAAATGCTCGATAAAAGACTGGATAAACAGCTTATCTTCTACCGCCAGAAAATTGATAACCCCTCAGATACCGGCTATCTCCTGCGGAATACTTCCTATATGGGCTATTATATTCTCAAGTGGCCTTTCAGCAATGTGCTCAGCATTAAAGGAACCGTAAATTACCGTTACGACAACGGTGTGTACCTCTCAACAGATATTGAAAGTCTTAAGAAACCAAATGTGGCAGCGCATTGGGGCGGACTTAAATCGGAGATTACTTTCGACAATACACGAAACCAGGAAAACAACATCTACTTCGGGACACGGTGCAAGGTGTTTGGCGAGTATTTTAAAATACTGACTCGCAATAATTCCGATTTGTATGTGGTGGGTGCCGATGTTAGGCATTACCAGCCTATTTACAAGACTTTTATATGGGCCAACCGTCTTGCAGGAAGCGCTTCGTTCGGGCACCACAAACTCATCTACTATATGGGCGGCGTTGATACTTGGCTGTTCCCCAAATTTAACGACTCCGTGAGCGTGGCCACCGACCAGAACTATGCCTACCAGACCCTTGCCACCAACATGCGCGGCTTTGTGCAGAACATCCGCAACGGCAGCAATTTTGCCGTGTTCAACAGCGAGCTGCGCTTCCCCATGGTGCGCTTTTTTACCCGGCGCCCACCGAAATCAGAATTTCTGAACAGCTTGCAATTAGTGGGTTTCTGCGATGTGGGCACCGCCTGGAATGGACTCAGCCCCTATTATAAGGACAACCCCTTCTTTACACAGGTGTACGAAAGCCCGTACTCTCCCATAAAGATTACCGTCTATACGCAGAAAGAACCTATCGTGGCCGGTTACGGCCTCGGTTTGCGTGCCAAAGTGCTGGGCTATTTCCTGCGTGCCGACTATGCCTGGGGCATTGAAGACGGCGTGGTACGGAAACCGGTGTTCTATTTGTCGTTATCTCTCGATTTTTAAAATAAATCTTATGAACCTCCTGAACGATGTAAAAAATCTTGCCGTCGCTTACGAAAGCGAAATCATTGACATACGCAGGCATATCCATGCCTACCCCGAGCTGGCCATGAATGAAAAAAATACAGCAGCCTTTGTGATTTCAAAACTTCAGGAATACAGCATCCCTTTTAAAACCTTTAAAACACATTACGGTATCCTGGCAGATATCAAGGGGAAAAACCCTGATAAAAGGACAATTGCCCTGAGGGCCGATATGGACGCCCTGCCTATAAAAGAAATGAACGACGTGCCTTACAGGTCCGTTAACGAAGGCATTATGCATGCCTGCGGCCACGACGCACATACCGCTGCCCTGCTGGTAGCCGGTAAGATACTCAATGAGCTTAATGCACATTTTGAAGGCACTGTGCGCCTTATATTCCAGCCTTCCGAAGAAAAATACCCGGGGGGGGCTACCATGATGCTAGCCGACGGCGCACTGGACAATCCCGCTGTGCAGCTTATCTTTGGTCAACATGTCATGCCCACGCTTGAAGCCGGGAAGGTGGGTGTGAAAGCCGGAAAGGCCATGGCCTCGACCGACGAGATTTTTATAACAGTAGAGGGCAGGGGAGGGCATGCGGCTACCCCCGACCTCCTCATCGACCCGGTGCTTATAGCCGCCGAAATCATATTGGCTTTGCAAAAGATTGTAAGCCGCCACAGCCCGCCCGAAATCCCGTCAGTGCTGTCGTTTGGAAAGGTGATGGCCGATGGCAAAACCAACATCATTCCCGATAATGTATGCCTCGAAGGCACTTTCAGGACATTCAGCGAGGTATGGCGCGCCAAAGCCCATAAACTGATAACACAAATGGCAACGCATATTGCTGAAGCGGCCGGCGCAAAGGCCACTGTAAGGATTGACAGGGGATACCCCTTCCTGGTTAACGACGAAAAGCTGACACAGCGATTTAAAAAGCAGGCGGCATCATATCTTGGCTCTGAAAATGTGGTGGATATTGATTTACGTATGACCGCCGAGGATTTTGCCTATTATTCCCAACAGGTACCTGCGGTGTTTTACAGGCTGGGCACACGAAACGAGGCCAAAGGCATCACTTCTAACATCCACACCAACACCTTCGATATTGACGAAACTGCGCTTAAAGACGCTACCGGCCTGCTCTGCTGGCTGGCCTTAGGAGAACTGCACGCTTAACCCGGGAGGAGTTCGGAATTCAGAGTTAAGAGTTCAGAGTTTGAAATACCATGTCTCAAGAGCAAAACTTAGAACTTGCATGTGACAAACAGACTTCGAACTCCACACTTCACACTTCACACTTATCTTCTTTAGGGCTTATAAATCCCGTCGGTTCTTTCAATTTTTGCACAAAGGGCATTTACAGGATTACAGCACTCTACATCCCATTTGTTGATGTTGAATACGCAGCCGGCCTGCAGAAAGCCCGCCTTGATGCCGTTAATGGATATCCTTTCGTTGTTATTGATGAAGTTGTAGTTGGAATAGGAGACTTCGGAAATATCGATCACCGATATGATGCCGGTGCCGATAACCTCAAATATGCCCGAGGAATTGAGTACTATGGCTGTGTTTTCGCCCAATCCGATGCCTCTTTTGATATTATTGGAAAATAAAAACTGGGTTAACCGACCAATGCGTCCACGCGCTATGAAATGTGTGTCAATGGTAATATTTTGTATAAAACCAAATCCCGGTCCTGCATTGACAGTGCCTTTAAGCAAACCCTGAGTGTCGCCGTCAAAAATCATGGGATTACTGGCAGCCGCTGCACCTGCACTGGTACCGGCTATGGTCACACCGTTGTAAAACCGCTGCATTATAAGCGATATCAGTTTAGTGTCGTTGAGTACCTGGACAAGCTTAACTTGGTCGCCGCCGGTGAAAAATATGACATCCGCTTCTTCAATACATTTGAAATGTTCAGCATTGTCAGCTTCACCGGTTTCCCTGATATCAAGAATATTTATGGTTTCTACGCCAAGGTCTTTAAAAGCATAGTGATAATCTTCACCGCAGGCTTGGGGATAATTGGTAGCTGTAGGAATTACCGAAATGTTTTTTGCATTATTCAGATTGACTATTTTACGCAAAATCAATTTCTCGCCTGTCCGGTCTTCTGCACCCCCTATTAAAACAAGGTAACCTTTGTCTTTTTCCTGATACATTTTAATTCTTTTGTTAAATTTTATTATATACCCTACTAAAAGGGAAAATGTATATCTTAATAGTTCTGATACCCTCTCCATGAGTTAATCTATGAGGGCAAATTTAATAAGATTTGTTGAATAGACCATTGATTTTATTAATGAATTATTAACAAATACAAACATTTCCGAAATGATTAAAAATATTAATTTTGAATTTTATTACATTTTTTCAAATTTTGAAATTGAGAGTCTAATGGTTAAGAGGTACGAAGCACAGCTCAATAAAAGGAAAACGGAGGGAAGTTATATTAACCTCACAACCGCGCACAATACTATAGATTTCTGCTCAAATGATTTCCTTGGCTTATCTGCTTCAACCGATTTGAAGACAAGAATTTTGAAATTTCTGAAGAACCTCGAAAGTGTTTCGTATGTGGGGGGCACAGGTTCCCGCATCATTTCCGGAAACACAGCGCTTATTGAATCACTCGAGAATTTTATTGCTACTTATCATTATGCGGAAGCCGGATTGCTTTTTAATTCGGGATATGATGCCAACATTGGGCTCCTGTCATGCCTTCCCGAAAGAATGGATACTGTTTTCTACGACAGGGGGATAAATCCTTCGGTGAAAGACGGCATCCGCCTTAGCCATGCACGGGCGCTTCCTTTCAAGCACAACAACCTGACCCACCTCGAGCAATTGCTTAACAAATCCAAAGGCCAACCCTTTGTTGTTGTTCAGTCGGTTTATGCTTCCGATGGCGCTATAGCACCCCTTAAAGAAATTTACCGGTTGTGTGCTTCTCATAATGCCCTTCTGATTGTGGATGAATCTTATGCGGCAGGCATTTATGGCAATGGGGGCAAGGGACTTGTAGTCGAAAATGAACTCTCTAATAAGGTTTTTGCGCGTGTCATTTCTTTCAGTAAGGCCTTTGGCTGTCATGGTGCCATAGTGTTGGGCAGCCAGGTGCTCAGAAATTACCTGATTAACTTTTCCCGCCCCTTTATTTACAGCACCGCCGTGCCTTTTTATAATTATATCTCTGTAAAATCAGCCTATGACCTGCTTAACGAAAATGAAGAACTGCTCCTCGCTTTGCAGGGGAATATTGCCTGTTTTAAGAAATTGATAGAAAAATCAGCGCTTATAAATTCTTCTGATTATATTGAAAGCCAAAGCCCTGTTCAGTGCTTTTACGCAAAAGGCAACAGCTATTGTAAAAAAGTCACTCAAGCTTTAAACAGGGCCGGTTTTGATATCAAACCACTCCTCTCGCCCTTTGTTGCTAAAGGCGCTGAAAGAATCAGGGTGTGTATTCATGCCTTTAATACCCACGATGAAATGGCTGCTCTGGTAAGGGAGTTGGAAAATCAACTTTTAAAGAATCAATAGGCTTTATGGGTAGAGTTTTGGCTATAGATTACGGACAAAAAAGAACCGGGCTGGCTGTTACCGATGAATTGCAGATGATTGCAGGCTCTTTGGGGTTTGTTCAAACCAAAGAGATTTTTAATTATATCAGCAATTATTTGAAAAACAATGTGGTGGATGCTTTTGTAATTGGTCAGCCACGACAAATGGACAACACCAATTCAGAGGCCTCCCGATTTATCGAACCCTTTGTTTTGAAACTTGGCCGCTTATATCCCCATATCCCCATTGTCCGTATTGATGAAAGGTTTACTTCAAAATTGGCTTTTCAGACTATGATAGAGGCAGGATTAAAAAAGAAAGACAGGCAGAATAAAGGCCTCGTGGACAGTGTCAGCGCAACAATTATTCTCCAATCTTATCTGGAGCTAAAAGCGAATCAACAAATATAAATTCTTATAGCAACATGATAAAACACCTTTCTGTTAGTAATTATGCGCTTATCGAAAAGCTTGAACTCGATTTTGATAAGGGCATTACTGTAATTACCGGCGAAACAGGTGCAGGAAAATCAATTTTACTCGGTGCATTATCCCTTGTTCTGGGACAACGCGCCGATACATCTGTGCTTTACGATAATACCATTAAATGCATTGTTGAAGGGCATTTTGACATAAGCAAATACAATTTGGAAGATTTTTTCGCCGCAAATGAACTCGATTATGAAAATATTTGCATTGTCAGGCGTGAAATACTGCCCAATAACCGTTCCCGCGCGTTTATCAATGATACACCCGTGAACGCTAACCTGCTCAGGGATTTTGCTGATACGCTTATCGATATACACTCACAACACGACACACTGTCGCTTTTAAAACCCGATTACCAGTTGGCTATACTTGACGACTTCTCTGGAAATATAACCTTACTGGATAAGTATAAGACGCATTTCAATCACTATATAAAACTCAAAAATCAGCTTGAGGAGATGCTTGCTGCTGAAGAAAAATCTAAAGCAGATGAAGATTATTTATCTTTTCTCTTAAATGAACTCCTCTCTGCACAACTGAAAGAAGAGGAGCAATCGGAAGCCGAAAAAGAACTCGAGTTGCTCAATAATGCAGGGGACATCAAGAAAAACCTCAGCAAGGCATCGTATTTATTAAATCAGGGTGAGTATAACGTGCTTAGCATGTTAAAGGAAGTTGCTGATATTTTGAAAGATTTGTCGAGCTATTTGCCTGCACTCGAAGAACTGAAACAGCGCACTGAAGCTACTTATATAGAACTGAAAGACATTGAATCGGAAATTGAAAAAAACGAACGCGGTATTGTGTTTTCACCCGAACAGATTGAATCATTGAATGAAAGGCTTAATTTGATTTACAACCTTCAGAAAAAACACAGGGTAAACACAGTTGCCGAACTGTTAAGCCTGGCTGAGGCAATGAAGCAGAAATTACACCTCATTGATAATCTGGATGAGGAAATAAAGTTGATGAAGAAAAATATTCAACAGGAAGAAACCGTCCTTAAAACACTGGCTGATGAATTATTTGAAAAAAGAAAGAAAAATATTCCGGTTCTGATAAGGGAAATTCTTGCTTTGCTTAAGGAGTTGGCTATGCCCTCGGCACAAATTGAAATTCCCGTGAATAAAACACCAGGTTTCAGGAATAATGGCACAGAGGATATTTCTTTTTTGTTTTCTGCAAACAAAGGAACACCTCCTGCAAGAATTGCGGATGTGGCTTCCGGTGGAGAACTATCAAGGCTGATGCTCGCTTTTAAATCAGTCATTTCTACTAAAAAACTTTTACCGACACTTATTTTTGATGAAATCGATACGGGCATATCGGGCGAAACAGCAGTGAAAACAGCTTCTATTCTGAATAAAATGGGGAAAAACATGCAGATAATTGTCATTACGCACCTGCCGCAGATTGCCTCTATTGGAAATCAGCATCTGGTTGTTAATAAAACCATCGTTAAAAGCAAAGCTGTTACAACCATTCAAAGAGTAACCGGTGAAGAACGTATTGGTACTGTTGCAGGTATGATCAGCGGACGACAACTTACCGAAGCCTCATTATCAACGGCAAGAGAACTTATTGAAAAATTTTCTGAAAACTAAAAAAGCTTATTATGGGGCATTTAAAAAAAATAGTTGTTCAAATACTGCTTTGCTTTGTACCGTTTTTATTGCTTGCAGATATTATTCCCGAACGACCTTACCCGCCCAGGCTTGTCAATGATTTTTCGGGCATCCTTTCCATGGAAGAAGTCCGCAGGCTTGAGGCGGAACTGATAACTTTTGATGATTCCACAGGGGTTCAAATTACAGTTGTTACTGTCAACGATTTGGGCGACTATGCGCCTGCTGAATATGCCGACATATTGGGCGAGAAGTGGGGCGTGGGACGCAAAAAACTGAATAACGGCGTGGTCATTCTCATTAAACCCACAGGGGGACAAAACCAACGTAAAGCCCATATAGCTGTCGGGTACGGTCTAGAGAGCGTTTTGCCGGATGCTATATGCAAACGCATTGTAGAAAATGAAATGATACCTTCTTTTAGGGAAAACCACTACTATGAAGGACTGGTGAAGGGTATTAAGATTATCGGAGAGCTGGCTCTTGGAGAGTACCCCCCCGAGGCTTACAAAAAGAAAACAGATAAGAGCCCGTTTCTCAAATTCCTGCCGGTACTGATATTTATCATTATCTTTATTTTATTGTCGAGCGCTGGCAGATCGGGGGGGACTACGCTGGGAGGCGGTGGCCGCAGCGCCGTTTTCTGGACCATGATGACCATGATGAACAGTGGACGCAGTGGCTCAGGAGGGTGGGGAGGCTCATCATCCGGCGGTGGGTTCGGCGGCTTTGGATGCGGTAGCTTCGGTGGCGGCGGTGCCGGTGGAAGCTGGTAAAAATTTTTGGTATAGTAAGTATTATTTAAAAAATAATCAAAATGAAAACCATAAACATAATTTTAATAGCATTCCTTGCATTTGCCGGAACTATTAAAGCACAGATTTACACCGGTGGAAATATGGGCGTGAACTACAACAATGGTATGGTGGTCGACCTTGCCCCTTTGTCGGTTATAAATATAAAATTTTTCAGGCCGGTGCTTCGCCTTTCTTTCTTTATGCCGAAAAAACAAATAGTTATGCATTTGGCGGACGTATATTTTCTGAAGTGACTCTTTATAAGGATACCTATGTTCATGCCTAGTTTGAGATGTCGAATAATGAGGTGTATGAAAACGGTTCCAAAACACGTAAATGGGTTATGGCAATGCCTCTGGGAGCAGGTTATCGTTATAAGATTGCACCAAACACCTATGCTTACGGTATGATACTGTACGATGTGTTGCAGGATAAGAATTCAACCAATAAAAATCCTATTATTCGTGTCGTGGGGGAGTTACTTATCAGCCCTAAAAGGTCTTTATTGTTTAGCTCTTTTTAAATTGATTTTTGAAGGCACTTTAAGTAGTTGAAGTTTATCTTCATTAATTCCCTTTGGGTAATTTGTCTGTTTATTACTTTGTATTATTTCTGGTTTTCTGGTAACAGGCTTTTGGGGCATTGTGTCAAACCTGAGTTTATTCCCATCCCACCACATACTGCAATAAGGTGCTGCATTTTGTTAATATTTTTGTCTATTATTTTTAACATTTTTAGTGTTGTAAGAATGTAAAATAAAATGTATCTTTGAAAAAACTAAAAAAGATTAATTATGAAAAATTTATTATTTACGATAATCATTGCATTTTTTCTACTTTTTAATGCTAAATCGCAAGTAGTGCTTGATTTTAACACACATGCACCTATATCTGGTGATAAAATAAATTTTATTGAAATTCCTTATTTTGAACCCGGAACCGGCGGTAAAGATATGGTTTGGGATTTTTCGAAGATAACCACACTTGCCAAAACAGTTGTAAGTGAACAAAAAAGACCGGATAAAGACATGGTGCTTAAATTTGATCCTAAACCAAACATTCAACTGACAGAAGATGAAAAAAACCTGTTTTTTAACCTCAATAACACAGTGTATGAACAGGTTGGGGCCAAAACCGATAAATATGAGTTGGTATATAATCAGCCTCTCCGCAGAATGAAATACCCTTTTATGTATCAGGATTATTTTAATGGTGATTTTAGCGGACTAGCCCGTTATGAAAACGATTATAACATTGATATAAAAGGCCATTACACGGTAGAAGCCGATGCTTATGGTATATTAATTCTGCCCGGTAATATCATTAAAAATGTTATCAGGATTAAGCAATATACCCATTCTACACAGGTATCCATGTGCAGTATAACCGATGTGGATACTTACAAATATACCTGGTTCTGCTATGATGAAAGGTACCCCCTCATTTCTGTTATTTCCACTGAACAACGCCACTCTTACGGTGAAAATAAACTTATTCAGGAAGCCTTTGTGAATGATAAGGTCTTTTCCTGCAACAGCGATAATATGCTGACGACACTGGATGACAAAAATAACGCACAGTTTAATTATAACGTTTATCCCAATCCTTTTAAAAACGAGATAAATATCAGTTACCAACTGAACAGTCATTTTAATGTTACAGTTGGAGTTTATGATGTCTTTGGGAAAAGGATTAAAGATATTGTTCTGAACGAAAACCAGGAACAAGGCATTTACAGGTATACTTTTAATGCCGGTGAAGCAGGATTAAATCCGGGTATGTATTTTATTAAATTTCAATTTGATGATAAAGTTCTTATTGAAAAAATTATGCACTCCAGATAACAGCCTTTCATAGGGCGTCTTTAATAAGAATATAATGAAACAGTTTTCAATACTGTTCTTAATATTAATTTTAACTTTTACCTCTTCTTACGGGCAAGGCAATATGATAACTGTGAACACACAGTTGCCGCCCAGTATTACCATTTGCGGCGCAGCACAAAGTGTCAGTGTGGAGATTGTCAATCCATCGCCATTTAATATGAGCAATGTGACCATGAAGGTAACCATGCCTCAGGGCCTGAATTATGTGGCAGTTTCATTAACGGGAGCTACTGAGTTTAATTTAACCGTATTAAACGAACCTGTTTTCACATTGGCCAACCTTCCATCACAAGGTGCTGTTATGGTTACATTCAACATTGCAGCAAACTGTCAGCTTATTGATTTTATTTCACAGGGCAATCTGGTCAATGTGGAAACAAGGGTTAATTATACCACCAGCAATAATATTACTTCGTATGACCTGAATTCCAGCTATCTGTATTTTGTAAAACAGCCGAATCTTTCAATTATTAACATTACCAATCAAACCTATTCGGGTAACATAGGAGATGTTTTTACACGTTGTATAACAATTACCAATGGGGGTTTTGGGGAACTTTCCCAGTTTACATTTACACATACCCATGGCAACGGTATCAAGGTAAATGCTGTTACTATAGGTACGTGGAGCTCATCCGGTAATACCGAAACAGTATATCTCAGTGGAGCGAACTTTGCCACACTTGGCAATATGAATACTTTTTTCGAAAATGCAGAATTAATTACTATATGCGAAACCATTGAGGTTATTAACTGCGTTTCAGTTTTTTCAAACTATGAGGTTAAATGGGGGTGTCAGGGGCAGATTTGTCAAAATTCTGTGTCAACGGCCAATGTGGTTTTTCCTAATTTTACTCCTAACCTGGTTGTTACTTCAACACCTAATGTAAATTACTGCCTTGGTTCAACTTATGCCAATTCCCCCAGCATACGCTTGATAAATAATGGTCAGGGGAATGCCTACAATGTATTTCTTGATATTTTTCAAACAACAGGCACAACTTACAATAATGGTACAAGGTCGCAGATTGATGTGTCGAGTTTTACAATGCAGCTCAATTCTAATACACCTGTCAGTATAACACCCACGCAAACTTTTGCAAACTCGACTCACTATTGCCTGACAGCTAATCCAAAAGGCAGAGTATATCTAAATATACCTCAGATTAATTCGGGAGATACCGTTATAATCCGGTGGAATTACTATAATTGTTGTTCGGATTTGTGCGGCGGCACCCGTTCACTTGCCGGCTGGGCTTTTCAGGGCTCCTATAAAAGTATCTGTGAGAACTCTTACACCATTCCTAACAAAACAGGTTACAGTTACAGACAACTCTATGGCGACCTTGCAAACAATTTGTCTCCACCTTATATTTCGACGGGCGAAACAAAAAATTTCAGTTTTGTTTTTTCGAGCTATGCCAACAACTATTCCAATACCACAGGAAGATACTGGAAGTTTGTGGTTACCTTGCCCCCGTGTCTTACCTATGCCGGTAACTTTGTAATTGTCAGGTATAATGGTACGCAGTTTTGGAATCCGACCAGTGTTAATGTGACAGGTAATACACTAACTGCAATTTTCAATAATAATCCGCCATGGGATTTATATCAAGCCGTTGTTAAATTTGACCTCACGGCCAACTGTTCAAATATTGGATGTATTGAAGGCGATAATATGATAAATATAAAATCATACTATGCGACTTCCGGCGCTTGCAGTTGTGAAACAAATGTGTCATGCTTTGATATTAAAATTGGCGTAGTTTGCCCCATAACCTGTGAAGGGCTGAACAATAAAGGCTTTGATACCTACAGAAGCAGTTACGGTCTTCCTGATAACAACAATGACGGGCTTGCGGACCCTTTGCCTGCCGTTTTGGATTTTAATAAAATCAGAACAGACAGGGCCATGTTTGGTGATACCGTTACAACCGTTTTTAAGAGCACTATTAAAACAAGCACAAATCATCCCTCATGGAATTATTTCTATGCAACTTCTTCAATTACAAACGGCAACAGGGTAGGCTTCCTTGACGGCTACCTTGAAATTTTTCAAAAGTCAACTGGTAATGTTTTTACCTGTAATGTAGGTACTTCTTCTATCGTTAATTCAGGCTCAACACGCAAGTTTAATTTCAACATAAGTCCCGCGGTCTTGGTGCCATTAGGGCTTTTGCCTTCGGGGTTTACCCTTAATAATGACGACTCTATAAGTTTCAGGGTGCGCTATGTGGTTAATTCCAACGCCGGAGGTCCTGTTCTGGATTGTTTTATTACAAATGAAATCTATGTAAGCGACATCGCCAATCCTACACAACATGCCAATAAATTTTATTGCAATAATTATGAAGGGCGTTTTTCGATTGTCAGTTATTATTACACCAACTGGGGGCCAAACAGTTATGTGATAAACACTTGTAATACAGTAACATGCAGCCAGAATTATTATCTGAGCATTGGACCCTGCTGTCAGAATTACGGAGGCGGCAATCTGTTTCCATACGAATACAGAAACTGGGCACATATTTACCGTTTAAAAGCTGTTATTCCATCAGGGTATGAGTTTATTTCAGCCCAGTTTAACCAGGTACGAACCGCAGGCACCATTGTAACCAATACATCACCTTGGGTAACTTTAACACCATTAAACCCACTTTCCGATACATTAGAATTTAATGTTGAACCTTTTTTTGAAACTTTCGGAGGTACACTGCCACTTAGTGATGATGGCTTTCATGGTACTTTGCAGTTTACATTAGCCCCGACATGCAATGTTGTTCAAAATGTGGCCTCTCCGGTTTCTTATTTTTGGGATTTTGCCACCACCAATTATCTTAATAATTCAAATACAGCCAACAGCTCCAACGTTTCAACGCACGATGTGATTACATATCAGGGCCCCGACATATTTTTACAATCAAACCTGCCATCAGTACTGGCGTACAACAATCAGGTAATCTGGAATATTTCACTTTCCAACATAACCGCAATCAGTGCTATGAATACGTGGTTTTCGGCTGATCAGAGTACAGGCGTTACTATTTTAGAAGTGCTTGATGTGGATAATAATGTTGTTTTAACTCCTGTAGGCGCTATCTATCAGATTGGTGTCTTACCCGGAAATACCACGCGAAATTTCAGAATCAAAGCTACATACTCTTCCTGTTTGCCAAGCCAGATGATGGTTCATGCCGGTTGGAACTGCAATGCGGGTTATCCGGCAACAGTTAACAGTTATCCGTGTACACCCAAAAAACTCATACTTTCGTTGGCCCCACAGATTCCAAATCTTATTGCTAATATCACCAGCCCTATAACAACTGTCGATTTGTGCGATACAACAAGCTATCTGGTAGAGGGTATTAATATTCAGTTAGGAACAGCCTACAATCTTAAATTTAAAGTTATTCTGCCACCAGGTGTTACCATTATTCCGGGTTCATCCCAACTGAGTTATCCCGTAGGAGCTCCCTTTGTAAATATTGCCAATCCTGTAAATATTGGGGGAACTCAATGGATGTGGGATATTTCAGCAATAAATTCTTTAATCGGCACGAATGGCTTGAAAGGTATCCTTGATACCAATTACAACGATGTAAAAGTAACATTTAAAGTTATAACAGATTGCGACTATACCTCTGGCAGTGTCATTGGCTTTAATTTTCACGGGCAGAGCCATTGCGGCTATAATACCGGACAAGAAATATCCATGTCGTCGCAACTGGCAATAACCGGAGCAACTGAACCATATCTCACTGATATTCTTATTAATACGTCATATATTTCACCTTGCGCAGGAAACGACACTAAGTTAAATATTAAAGTAATTAACAACGGGCCCCTCTTTGTTGGTAATACCGATTCTATAGTGTTGAAACTACCCGAGGGTTTATTTTATCAACCTAACTCGTTTGTAGCAGTGTATAACGCGCCTGTAAATCCGGTGCCCACTATATATATGCTCAACAATCAGCAATATCTGGCCTGGCAATTACCAGAATTTACGGCTGCAGGCGATAGCATTATGTTTGGAATAAATTACTACGGCTTGCCACAACCTACTTCATGTGGTATTTTAGTTCTCGAGGCCACTACTTTCAGCACACGCAACCTCATGTGCCAGTTGATGGGGCAAAGCTGCGGCGTAAAGGTAAATACCGGCAGCGCTCAGGTGCCTATTTATGTGTATGAATCATTTCTCACAGTTACAAACCCCTCTGCATTTGCTGTGCCTAACGGCTCAACAGGCGAAACCATCCTTGTTTCTTACAACATAAATAACAATGGTGAGGCCATTTTTCCATCTCATAAGCTATATGTGAGCTTTTATCACGATACTGAAAACAATCACATTTTGTCTTCTGCTGATGTTTTGGTACATGTTGATTCGATGAATGTATTTATTGACACCAATTCCGTAAATACTTTCAACACGCAGTTTAATGTTGTTGCCGGTCAGGCTTGTAACCTAATAATTTATATTGACACAACATTTAATACCTGCGTATGTAATCCTACACAAACTTTTGTCAATGTGCCCTTGTTAAATGCAGGTACCGATACGACTATATGTTCCGAACAAACGACTACCCTGGGGCTTCCCGCTATTAACGGTTATACCTATCAGTGGCAACCCGCCACCGGCCTTAATAATCCCAATGCTGCACAACCTGTATTTACAGGTGCAAATACAGGAAGCACACCTGTGACATTATCTTACATACTTACAACAAACAGAATTTCCTGCACAACCAAAGATACAGTGCAGGTAACCGTGTTGCCCTTGCCTTTAGCTGATGCAGGATTGCCGGATACCATCTGCTTTGGCGACAGTTCAACGCTGACTGCCAGCGGGGGCGTTTCTTATTTGTGGAGTAATAATGGCACAACACCTTCTATTGTAGTAGCCCCTCTGCAAACCGCTACATTTACAGTAACTGTTACAGGTGTAAATGGATGCAAACAGAAAGATAGTGTACTCGTTTGGGTAAACCCTTTGCCACCTGCCGATGCCGGTTTGGATAAAGCTGTTTGCAGGGGTGATACTGCCCAGTTAAACGCTTCGGGGGGCTTGGTTTATGCCTGGAGTCCATCAAATACACTGTCGTCGGCCGGCATAAATAACCCGCTGGCTTTTCCTTCCCTTACCACGACTTACATCGTAACAGTTACGGATAACAATGCATGTTCCAATACGGACGCCGTTGTGGTTACAGTAAATAATAACCCACTCATTGACCATATAATTAAAAACATAACATGCAAAGGTTTTAATGATGGCACTGTGACAGCATCACCGTACAACGGGTTGTTCCCCTACACCTATTTGTGGAGTACAACACCAGCTCAAACAACACAGACAGCTACCGGGCTTTCTCCCGGTGTGAATTATTACGTCACGGTAACTGATAATAACGGTTGCAGTGCTACCGATAGTTACATACTGACCGAGCCAGAGGCCCTGGGTTTGTCTTTATCCACAACAGATGCCCTGTGTTATTCCAGTTGCGACGGACAAGCCTCTGCTGTTGTGGTCGGGGGTACACTGCCTTATAATTATACATGGTCTCCTGCCGGTACAGGTGGCAATGTCCCTGCGCTTAATACGCTTTGCGCAGGTGCCTACACCCTGACTGTAAATGACAGTAACAACTGTGTAATTGATACATCCTTTACAATTCTTGAACCTGATGTGATGTTTTTCTCCTACACCACAACAGATGTACAGTGCTATAATGGCCTCGACGGCAGCATACAGATTACCAACGGTGGTGGTACGCCTGCTTATACCTACAACTGGTCTCCTAACGTAAGCAGCGACACAACGGCATCCAACCTTTCGGCCGGAAACTATTCTGTAACCATTACCGACAGCCATCAGTGCGACACAAGTTTTACTGTTGTTATAACACAGCCAACCCAACTGCAGCTTTTTACAAGCGGTAACGATACCGTTTGCATTGGGGAGAGCTACGCCATAAGTGCAAACGCTACAGGCGGCACCCAGCCTTATGTGTTTATATGGGACAACCTAGGCACTGACAGCGCTTATACTTTTACAGCGGGTGTTACCACCACTTATACGGTTATGGTTACCGACAGCCACCAGTGTTTTACCCCTTCACAAAACATCGAAGTATTTGTTTATCCTGCTGTAAGTGTTGCAGCATTGTATGCAGGCGACAGCGCCGTATGCCTGAATAACAGCACGCAGATTTCGGCACTCGCTTCAGGAGGCAACGGCGGCCCTTATACCTATATATGGAGTCAGGGTATTGGTTTACAAAATCCTCCGGTTACAGTAACACCGATTCAAACAACTACCTACTACGTTACTGCTGCTGATAATTGTGGTTCGCCAACCGCAACCGATAGCATTACAGTTGTTGTTCATCCCTTGCCTGAGGTTGATTTTGAAGGCGAAAATACCGAGGGTTGCCAACCCCTAACAGTGGTGTTTACCGATTTAAGCCGGCCGGATATAGCTCAATGGGAATGGCACTTCGGCGACCCTAATAGTGGTTTAAACAATACATCTACACAGCAAAATCCCACACATACTTATTCACATGCAGGCACTTACCATGTTACTTTGATGGTTACAACAATATTTGGGTGTATCGGTTCTTTTACCCAAACCAACTTTGTTGATGTTTATCCTTTACCCATAGCTGATTTTGTTTTCCATCCGCCATTCGCCGATATTGAAAATCCTGTAATCTATTTCCAAAACCAATCCTCAGGTGCTTCGCAATGGTTATGGAACTTCGGCGATTCGTTGTCGGGTAACCCTTACTTATCATTCGATGAATCTACCAACCATTACTACAATACGCCTGGAACTTATACTATTTGGTTAACTGTTATGAGCGCTCATGGGTGCCTCGATTCAATAAGCAAAACATTGATATACAGACCGGAATATACTTTTTATGTACCTAATGCCTTCTCGCCAAACGCCGATGGCCTCAACGATACCTTTGGCCCTGAAGGTGTAGGCCTCGACCTGGATGATTATGAAATGCTTATTTACGACCGCTGGGGTGGACTTATCTTTAAATCGCACGACGTTAACGACCGTTGGGATGGTAAAATTAAGGGATCCGGAAAGTACCAACCCGTTGGTGTGTATAACTGGGTAATTTTCTTTACCAAGACGGCCGATTACGACAAGCATCTGTACAGATATACAGGCCATGTTTCCCTGATAAGATAGTTTTATAAACATTTTCTTCCTTCAAAAATCAACAATCGCTAATCATCATTCGACATTTTCAATTTCAGATTATATTCCAGCTTGCTTATTCTTTTTATATATTTGCACATTCATTTACGTATATATGTTTTATATTTAAAATTGAGCCTTATGAAAAAACTATCCCATGTTGTATTAATTTTTGTAGTCATGTATTTAGCTTCCTGCTCGGGCAAGAAAGAAGCCCCCAAAGAAACCAACCCGCTGCTTCTGGAGTTCAACACCCCATTTGAAGTACCGCCCTTTGAACAAATAAAAAACGAACATTACAAACCGGCCTTTGATACCGCTTTTGTAAGGCATGAAGAAGAAATCAATGCCATTGTGAACAACACCGAAAAGCCCACTTTCCAGAACACCATCGAGGCCCTCGACTATGCAGGTCTGCTGCTGAACAGGGTCAGCGCTATTTTCTTCAACCAACTTTCGGCCAACACCAGCGAAGAGCTGCAGGCCATTGCCCAGGAAATATCCCCCAAACTGTCGGAGCACTACGATAACATCATGCTCAACAAAAAGCTTTACGATAAAGTGAAAGCTGTTTATAGCGAAAAAGACAAACTGGGTCTCAACCCCGAACAGATACGCCTGCTCGAAGAAACCAACAAAAGATTCGTGCGCAACGGTGCTGCTCTTGATGAGGTTAAACAGAAAAGGCTCAGGGAAATCAACCAGGAACTGTCCACACAAACGCTTAAATTCGGCGATAACGTTCTGGCCGAAACCAATGCTTACAAACTTTTTATAGAAAAGAAGGAAGACCTTAGCGGCTTGCCCCAGAGCATAATTGACGGCGCTGCCGAAGCTGCCAAAGCCGAAGGAAAAGAAGGCCAGTGGCTGTTCACACTACATAACCCAAGCATCATGCCTTTCCTGCAGTATGCCGACAACAGGGAACTGCGCAAAAATATACTGAATGCCTATGCTTCGAGAGGCAATAACAACAACGATAAAAACAACACAAAACTCATCACATCTATTGTAAACCTCAGGCTCGAAAAGGCCAAACTGCTCGGGTACAGCAGTCATGCCGCTTATGTGCTGGAAGATAACATGGCCAAAACACCCGAAAAGGTTTATGAACTTGTTAACCAGATATGGAAAGCCGGACTGGATGTGGCCAAAAAAGAAGCTGCCGACCTGCAGAAGATGATTAAAAAGGACAAACAAAACTTCAAACTTGAGCCTTACGACTGGCGTTATTATGCCGAAAAACTGCGCAAGGAAAAATACGACCTCGACGAAGAAGCACTGCGCCCGTATTTCAAACTCGAAAATGTAAGAGAGGGCATATTCAGCGTGGCCAACAAGCTGTATGGCATCACATTTACCGCAGTTAAAGATATCCCAAAATACCACCCCGATGTTGAAGCCTATGAAGTCAAAGAAGCCGACGGCAAGCATCTGGGTATCCTGTATCTCGACTTTTTCCCGCGCGCCAGCAAGAGGGGAGGGGCCTGGATGACCGGTTACCGCGAACAGTACAAAAAGG
>JAKIYU010000193.1 GCA_022708385.1 Bacteroidota bacterium
GCACATGCAAGCCAAAAACGCTGTTCTTCTGCATACTGAATTTGAAATCCTTACCTGCCAAGCCAGTGAAAAGGTAATTGGTATTAAAGCGGGTATTCCTTGTCTGGTTAAAGGCATCGCGGTATCTTGAATCAAAGACTGTGGCAGTCAGCAGGAAATAGGAACCTTTGGAAAGAAATTTTTCGAATGTGGTCTCTAGACCGTAGTTGTACCCCTCCCCTTTCGACTTAAGATGGACGTAGTTAAAAATATTGTCGTCAGTTGCAAAGTTCATGAGGGAGAAGTAGGGGTTGTTTTCACTGATGGGTATATGTGTAATTTTTTGGTAATAGGTTTCCATTTTAAGGCGCATGTTTTCGGTGAGTTGGAGATGATATCCTAAAACGCCATGCATGCTTTCGGAGAAATCGAGCTTTTTATTGTACATAGCCGTGTTGCCTGCTGCATCGGTGCTTTCCAGAAAATAGACTGCATAGGGCTGTGTCTGGTTGTGTATGCCGAAACCTGCCGTGAGTGTTTGCCCGCTTACAAAATCCCATTTAACAGCCATGCGGGGTTCAACTGTTTTTTTTCCGTTAAGAGATAAATACATGCTGTTTATGCCGGTAGTAAAAGAAAGCCTGCTGTTGAAATTATGCATCCACTGAAAATGCACGTTAGCTAAAATAAGTTCGCCATTAATATCGCTTATCGTTGTCTTTTCGGTGGCAGGGTTATAAGCACAGGTATAGCTGTTATTTGTGATGTTGGTATGCTGAACAGCACCCCCCCAACGCAGAATATTACTGGAATTTAATTTGGCATTGAAGAGGGTGTTAAGTGCGAGTTTATATTCAACAAATTCGCTGTAATATTTGTCGTAAGCCTTAAAGTCGGTACCAGTGGAGTCGCTGCCATCGAAGGGGTTATAACCTGAAGCAGAAAGGTTTATTTTCATATAGGTTTTATTGCTGGGCAGATGTTGGAACGATAGCGCAGCAATACCCATCCTGGTGCCGCTCACATAGCCCCATCGGTTACGGGTGTCGGAAAGGAATTCTGTAGATTTTTCCGGTTTGTAGTCGGCCATGCTGGAACCGGCAATACCAAAGAAGGATACAAATCTTTTTTTGAGCGGGAAATTAAATTTGTAAGAAAGGTCCTGGAAATTGGGAATAGCCTCGATTATAGAAATGCCCACCTTATCGAGCAGTGTCAGTGTAGAATAGCGGTAGTTGATAAAGTATGAAGCTTTTTTCCCTTTTACAAAAGGGCCTTCAGCGCCACCTTCGAAGCCATTGACACCGGCCTGAAAAAGGTATTCTCTTTTTTCGTTGTTCCCATTACGAAATTTAAGGTCGAAAACAGCAGATAGAGCATTAGAGTATTCAGCGGCAAAGGCGCCGGTATGAAAGTCGGAGTTATCGAGCAGGTTATTGTTAATCATGCTTATAGCGCCGCCTGAGCTGCCGGCCACGGCAAAGTGATTGGGATTTGGGATATCGATGCCGTCGAGTTTCCAAAGGACACTCATGGGGGAATTGCCCCTGACAATGATATCGTTTCTTTTATCAGAAACAATAGATACACCTGCGAAATTGGCAGCCATACGAGAGGGATCGCCCCAGCTTGCGGCATAACGGCTGGTTTCTTCAACGCTGAAACTGCGGGAGCTGACAAGTGCCATGTCGTTGGTTGTACCCTGCTTTACAGGCGTAGCGGTAATGACCACTTCTTTGCTCTGGATGTAACTTTCCTTAAGTTCCACATTCAGATAGACTTCTTTGGCGCTGGTGATTTCAATTTCGCGAATAAAAGCATCTTCGTAACCAAGAAAACTTATTTTAAGGCTTTGCCTGCCCAAGAGTACTTTATCGAGGCGGAAATAGCCGTTGACATCGGAGACGCAGCCGTTAAGGGGCTCGGAATTGAGGAGGATGACATTGGCGCCGGGCAAGGTGACTTTGGTGTCCTTGTCGATAATTCTCCCCCTAACGCTTTGGGTAAGTTTTTGTGCAAAAACAAAATGAGAGGAGAAAAGAATCACAAAAAAAAGGAAAAGACGGGGTTTCCCTGACATGAACATTCGGATTAAAAATCAAAAATAGGAAAAATGCTTGTATTATTTGATAGAATTCAGAAATCAACATAAAGGTTTTATCATGGTTCTGTGGTTACCAACATTTGACACCTACGGCGTCACAAATGCAAATTCAAAATCTATTTTCCTATACCACGGGTTACGCCGGGCTGCACCCGTGGCTATTGACATTTGACACCTACGGCGTCATGAATGATTTTTTCATGTTTATTCCCTTACGGGAAATATATGAGGGTTTTGTAGAAATTTTATTAAAATTTATGCTCTATGGGCAATGACATAGAAATATATGCTGATATATAGTAAAAAAATACCAGGCTAATGATTTATTTCTATTATTCTCGTAGCGTCCGACACAGTTATATCAATTCTGACATGATTTTCGGGCAGGAGTTCCTGAATTTTTTCGGGCCACTCGATGAAGCAGGGATAATGGCTGTAAAAATATTCCTCATACCCAATATCATAGGCTTCGGAAGCGTCTTTTATACGGTAAAAATCGAAGTGATATATTTTTTCACCAGAGGCGGTATTGTACTCGTTAATAATGGCAAAAGTAGGGCTGGTGGTAAGGTCGGTTGTGCCCAGCAAATGTCCTATTCTTTTGATGAGGGTTGTTTTGCCTGCACCCATTTGGCCATAAAAAGCAAAGATGTTGTATTCAGGAATCAGTTTAATTAAATAAGCGGCCACATCATCCAACCCGGGAACACTATCAACACGAAATTTCATTTTTACTTGGCATTAAGATACACAAAAGGCACCAGATTTTCTTCCATAGAAATACCGCCATGCTGAAAAGTGTTTTTGTAAAAGGCAGCATAGTGGTTGTAGTTGTTGGGATACACAAAATATTTATATTCCCTGGCAAAGACATAAGCAGTACTCACATTGATACGTGGCAGGAAAACGCGGGCTGGGTCTTTTATTTCAAAAACATCTTTCTTCTCGTACTGCAAGGCTTTTCCCTGTTTATAGCGCAGATTTGTGGAAATTTCCTTATCCCCAAGCAAACGAGATGGCGAGGCTACCTTAACGGAACCGTGGTCGGTGGTTAAAATAATGGGAAAGCGTTTTATTGCCAATTGTTTTATTATATCAAAAAGCGGGGAATGCTCAAACCACGATACTGTTATGGAGCGATAAGCGGCTTCATCCTCAGCCAGTTCACGGATAACATCCATGTCGGTACGGGCGTGTGAAAGCATATCCACAAAATTATATACGATAACATTAAGGTCGTTGTTATAGAGGTTATTAATGTTTTCGAGAAGCTTCTTTCCTGAATTGATATTCAATATCTTGTTATACGAAAACTTTGTTTTTTCCCCATACCGCCTGAGCTGTTCGCCAAGGAGTTCATTTTCGTACTGGTTTTTTGTGCCCTCATCGCCCTCATTAATCCAAAAGCGGGGGTATTTTTTTTCTATTTCCCCCGGCATGAGACCAGCAAACAGCGCATTACGTGCAAACTGTGTTGTGCTAGGGATAATGCTGTAGTAAATATCGTCTTGAACAACCCTGTAATATGCGCTGATAATGGGTTCAATGATTTTCCACTGGTCGTACCTAAGGTTATCTATGAGCAGGAGAAAAACGGGTTGACTTGCATTATCGAGAATAGGGAACACCTTATCTCTAAGCATAGTGTGTGAAAGTACCGGCTTTTGCGTGTTTCCCGAAAGCCATGTTTCGTAATTTTTTTCATAGAACCGGCAAAAGAGGTTGTTGGCATCGTTTTTCTGCATGCGAATGATATCGGCCATTTCTTCGTTCTGCGACTGTTCTAGTTTCAGTTCCCAAAAAACAATTTTTTTATATACCTCCATCCAATCAGAAAAGCTTAGATTTTCGTTCATCTGGATACTGAGGTTACGAAAATCCTGCTGATAGCTCATGCTGGTTTTTTCACTGATGATGCGTTTATTATCTATATTTTTCTTCAGACACAGCAGAATCTGGTTAGGGTTTACAGGTTTGATGAGGTAATCGACAATATTTGCGCCGATGGCATCCTCCATGATGCTTTCTTCTTCGCTTTTGGTAATCATCACTACCGGAAGGTTGGGCTTGAGTTTAGACAAGGCGCCAAGAGTTTCAATACCCGACATGCCTGGCATATTTTCATCTAGAAAAACAATATCAAAATAATGGGCTTTAATTAAGTCGAGGGCTTCGTCGCCGCTGTTGGTAGTGGTAACAGCATAGCCTTTCTTTTCGAGAAAGAGCACGTGAGGTTTCAGAAGGTCTATTTCGTCGTCGGCCCAAAGGATGCGTACTGTATTCATAAGAAGAGTTTTACTTATTGATAAATTGGAGCAGTTGTTTTACGATAATTTCGGTTGCTCCCGAGTTATCATTAACGTAAGAAATACATTTTTGTGATACTTGCTTATAATATTTTTCATCTTCAAGCAATTTATTGACTCGGGCGACCAATCCATCCTGTGAATTTATTGTAAAAGCCCCCCCCTGTTCTATCAGTTCAACAGCTTCCCTGAATTTATGATAAGTCGGTCCGAATATGACAGGCTTGCCATAACACACGGGTTCAAGTATATTATGAATTGCTTTACCAAAGCCACCGCCGATATAGGCAACAGTGGCATGCTTATACACAGACGAAAGAAAGCCCACAGCATCAATCACAATAAATTTCAAATCATTAATATTATCACTATTCAACTGAGAATAACGCCAGCAGCGATTTCCCAGCACATTGCACAATTTATCCACATAAGTTTCGTGAATATCATGTGGTACAATGATGTATTTCAGTGCAACAGGCAGGCTCTTCATTGCTTCGATAAGCAAATCATCGTCTGGAGGCCAGGTACTGCCGGCAACCAGGACATTGGCGCCGGAAGCAAACTGTTCGATAAAAGGAAGGCTGCGCGGGTTGGCTGAGAGTGACTTTACACGGTCTAAACGGGTGTCGCCCGATAGCACAACATTACTGATACCAAAAGCTTTAAGCAAATCTTCGGAAGCTTTATTCTGAACAAAGAAACCGGAAGCCTTTCTGAGCTGTTTCAGCGCCCAACACCCATAAAATTTAAAGAAATACTGGCCGGGTCTGAAAATGGCAGAGATATAAAAGAAGGGAATCTTATTCTTGTGCAACTCATACATGTAATTGAACCAGAAGTCGTACTTGACGAAAACAGCCATGACAGGTTTAACTGCACAGATAAATTTCTGTGCATTGGATAATGTATCGGCAGGGAG
>JAKIYU010000194.1 GCA_022708385.1 Bacteroidota bacterium
TGGCTGGTGCTCTCGAGCAGCAAAAACTCAGCGTCAGAATTTACGACCCGCTTAACAATACCCTCTCCCCCGAAGAAATAGCCAGGAATATTATTAGCTTAAAACCGCAAATTATAGGGCTCAGCGTTATCTACAGTGCCCTTAGGTTTTTTTATGAGTTGATTCAGGTTCTGAAAAGGGATTATCCGCAGGGTCTGATAGTAGCCGGTGGACCGCAAATCACCTCCAATCCGGAGATTATTAAAGTGATGGACATTCCCTACGGCTTCAGGGGGGATGCCGAATTCGTTTTTGCAGGCTTCTGCAAAGCTGTGATTTCCGGCCGTGAGCCCGATGTAAACGCATCCGGACTCGTAGTGTACAAAGAGGGTAAACTGCTGGTCAAAGAACCGGCGTTTATTGCCCATTTGGACGACCTGCCCATGCCGGCCTTTTCTCTTTATGGCACCAGCATTTACACCAACATTGTCTTTTCAAAGGAAAAGGCTTTTACATTTATCACCTCCCGCGGTTGTCCCTTCGACTGCATGTTCTGCGATAAGTTGTTCCGCACCAGATACCGCCACCACAGCACCGCTTATGTGATTGAAGCCCTGCAGCAACTTAGAAACATGGGCATAGGCACCATTGACTTTGTGGACGAAAGCTTTACCGTAAACAGGGAGCGGATAACAGACCTGTGTCGTGCCATCATCGAAAACAAACTCGACCTCTCGTGGGGCTGCTGGACACGGGCCGACCTGCTCGATGAGGAATTGCTGATAACCATGAAGAACGCCGGCCTGAAACGCATACTGCTTGGCGTGGAAACAGGTAATGAGGCCCTGCGCTTCAGTATCCGAAAAAAAATCACCAATAAAATGTACACCGTTGTGGTGGAAGCCTGCCGCAGGCTGGGCATCATTACCGAATGCACCTTCATCTTCGGCCACCCCGGTGAGACCCCCGAACAGATGCGCGAAACCATAGATTTTGCCTGCGCCCTTGACCCCGATTTTGCCTTTTTCTACAAACTCAATGTGGTGCCTAGTTCCGAGATATTTGAAAGGTATAAGGCAGAACAAAACAAGGATGCCAGCCTTTTCGAAGACTATATGCTCAGCAAAGAGCCTTATCCCTTTTACCATCCCGAAGGCGTTGATAACGCCCTGATTGATACTATGGTGAACGAGGCTTATAACAGGTTCTACGTCAGGCCCGGCAAGTCGCAGAATACACGCAAACATGGTTACCTGGCAAACAGGCTTTAACCCTGAAATGCATAGCAATTTATTAGATTCGTTTTTGTTTTTGCATGAGGGTGTTTTTACCGACGGTATAAGCATACAAGGCTGATGGTAAAAAATGCAATTTTATGTCTTTCAGTGTTTTACTTCCGCTTTTATCAATAGTTGTTACCAATGCAGACTTCAGGTTATTTAATGCACAAAAGCCAAGCAATGATTTTAATTCCCCCGGATTTTCAAAATAGCGGTTACTCCATTTAACTTCAAGAGCCCATAATGGTTTAAAGTTTTCAGGAGATAACCCTATCATATCTACTTCCCCCTGAATGCGTCCTGATGTCCATCGGGCATACCATGGTTCAAACCACTCTCTTTGCAGCCACTGTGCATAAACAGCCGTTTCAACCATGGCTCCCATTAACCTATCTGTGGCCTGCAATGGTGCAAACAAGGCGCTTCTTAAAGAAGGATTGGTCAGGTATATTTTGAAATAATTTATCCGCCCGAATTTTTTGGCATTATGATCAATCCGGTGAACAATCCTGATTAAAAAAGCAGCTTCCATGTACTGGATATATCTTTTTATGGTATTCTTTTCGAGCCCTCCCGATGATTGGCTTAATGCTTCCAAAGAAAACTCCTGTCCTGAATTATAAGCGATACTTGTAAAAAGAGAATTCAGCTCCTGGACATCTTGTATGCCGTAAAGGCTTGGCAGATCTCTGAGAAGAACTTTGTCGATAATATCTGATTTAATAAATCGGGATGGATTCAACTGTAATTTTTCGGAGAAAATAATTTCGGGATACCCCCCATAATTGATGTACTTTAAAAAGTGTTCATTAAGCAATGCAATATTTGTAGATTCGAAAAAGCTGGTGGCATTACCTTCCCAATCAATTTTTGCAGGAATTATTAAATGATGCAATCGTAATAAATGAATATACTCATTAAAAGTAAGAGGGGGCAACATAAAATCCGTAAACCTTCCCGCACCACTTTCGTTGCTTTTAAGTTTAAGTGCAGCTGCTGCAGAACCACTGGCAACGAACTTTACATGTGGATAACTGTCCGTTAAAGATTTCAGATGCACTTCCCAATCCTTAAGATATTGAATTTCATCAAAAAACACATACCAGCCCCTGGGTTCGGATTTACCCGTTGCCTTTAAACAAGACTTAAACAGTTGCTCTAAGGATATTTTGTTATAAAATGGATTCTCTACCGATACATAAGCGATCTGATGTGGAGAAACTCCCTTTGCTAATAAAGTTTCAATAGCGTGAAAAATCATAACCGTTTTACCAACCCGGCGGGGACCCATTAAAATAACGGTTCTCCTTATTGAAATATCCTCAACAAGAGGGTAAAACAAGTCGAAATACAAACGCTTCTGCATCTTTGAATAATCTTCATCTACCACACCTGTGGCCCACCAGGGGTTATCCTGTTTTAATCTTTCCAGGGTCTGTTCTTCAGAAAATGGCAATAAAGTCATAATAATAAATTTAAATTAATACAAATATACAAAATAAAATTAATAAACTAATCTTAAATTGCAATAAAATATCAAAATAAAAAATATTTATTACATTTTATATCTTAATTTTTCGTGGCCTTCACAATCTGAACAAAAAACTTTTCAAGGGAGCATCTTATTATTTGTGTACTTGTCTGACGACAGGCAGATTAGAGGCTGTTGTATTTTGTTTTATTTAAAAATATTTTAGAATCCGAATAATACCGACAAGAAAATATTTACTTTTGAATAGCAAAAAATTAAACCTCACAAAAACAAGAAACATGAAAACATTAACCCTGTGTTTGACTGCATTGGTGCTTGCAACAGGACTTTTATTCACCGGATGCGGCTCCCAGAACAAAAAAGAAGAAAACATGAAAGAATTTGAAGCATTTATCAAGGATTTCGAAAGCAAATTGATTCCCCTTTACAAGGAAACCGCCTTGGCCAGCTGGGAAGCAAATATAAGCGGTAAGGACGAAGATTATAAAAAAGCTGCTGACCTTGAGTTTGAACTGAACAAGCTCTTTTCGGATAAAACCAGCTTCGAAAAAATAAAACAACTAAAAGAGTCGGGCGATATTACCGACGCATTGCTGAGCAGACAGCTAACAGTCCTTTACAACGCCTTTTTGGGTAACCAGATGGATACCGTAAAAATGAAGGAAATCATCGACATGGAAACCGAAATCGAGAAAAAATTCAACACCTTCAGGGCAGTGGTAGGCAAAGACACACTCACTGATAATAAAATTGAGGAAATCCTCCGAAACTCAACCAATTCCGAAGAACTGAAAGCCACCTGGTTGGCCACCAAAAAATCGGGTCAGAATGTGGCCGCCGATGTCATCGTGCTGGTAAAAAAACGCAACGAAATGGCCAAAGATCTGGGCTTTAAAAATTTCCACGAAATGAAACTGAAACTCAGCGAGCAGGACCCCGAAGAGATTGAAAAAATATTCGACGAACTCGACAGCCTTACCCGCGACGGCTTTGCAAAGCTCAAAGATGAAATGGATACCTATTTTGCCAAAAGATACAAACTGAAAAAAGAAGAACTTATGCCCTGGCATTATCAGGGTCGTTTCTTCCAGGAAGCCCCTAAAATCTACCCTGTTGACCTCGATAAATATTATAATGGAAAAGACATTATCAAAATTACCGATGATTATTACAAAAGCATTGGTATGGATGTTTCCGACCTCATTCAGAAAAGCGACCTGAAAGAAAAACCCGGCAAAAACCAGCATGCTTTCTGCACCGATATCGACAATGAAGGCGACGTACGTGTGCTGTGCAATGTGGTGGACAACGAATACTGGATGAACACCATGCTGCACGAATACGGTCACGCCGCTTACGATAAATACATCGACAGAAGCCTGCCTTTCCTGCTGAGAGACCCTGCCCATACCTTTACCACCGAAGCCATTGCCGAACTTTTCGGCCGTTTTGCCACCAACCCCCAGTGGCTTAAAGACGTGGTTGGCATAAGCGACGAAGAAAAGAAAGCCATTGAAGAAAATACGAACAAAAGCCTCCGCTTGCAGATGCTCGTGTTCAGCCGCTGGTCGCAGGTGATGTACCGCTTTGAAAAAGCCATGTACGAAAACCCCGATCAGGACCTCAACAAACTGTGGTGGGACCTGGTAGAAAAATACCAGATGCTTAAAAGACCAGCTGACAGGAACGAACCCGACTGGGCTTCGAAGATTCACATTGCTGCTTACCCCTGCTATTATCACAATTACCTCCTGGGTGAACTCTTTGCCTCCCAGTTGCATTATTACATGACAAAGAATATCCTCAAATCGGAAGATTATCATAACCAGAGCTATGCCGGCAATAAGGAAATCGGGAAATACCTTACAGAAAAAGTCTTTATGCCCGGCGCCAAATATTACTGGAACGATATGATTGAAAAAGCCACAGGCGAAAAACTCACTGCAAAATATTACGCAAAACAGTTTGTGGAATAGTCATGCATACCTGTCACACAGGCTTTTCCGTGGCAGAACAAACTATAGGATTTCCTGTTTTAAACAGGCCACACAACACGAATTGATATGCGGGAAATCGTTATAGAAAAAGCATCTGAAAATAATCTCAGGGACGTTTCCCTGCGCATACCACATTATAGCCTTGTGGCTGTAACAGGAGTGTCGGGTAGTGGTAAAACCAGCTTGGTTTACGATGTATTGTTTGCCGAAGGGCGCCGATTATTCTACGAAAACTTCGGAGGAAACCGCCTGGCACAGGCCAGTATGGCGCGCCCTAAAGCCGCCCTTATTGAAGGTCTTTTTCCTGTCGTTGCCGTGAACCAGAACAACATTGTGCGAAGTCCCCGTTCTACGGTGGGTACCCTTACCGGCCTTTACGACTACCTGCGCCTGCTCTTTGCAAGGCTCGGTGAAACAACCGCCCCCGGCATTTATAAGACCCGCAGTCTTTTTTCTTTCAACCTTCCCGAAGGCTGGTGCCCTGCATGCAAGGGACTGGGGGTCGAAGACCACATTGACCCTACATTGCTTATTAAAGACCCCTCGAA
>JAKIYU010000195.1 GCA_022708385.1 Bacteroidota bacterium
GATTTAGCGCTCAGGGGAACTGTTTACACCCGTGGCAGCTGGGCTATGAAAGCGCTTTCGAACTATAACAAACGCTACAAATTCAATGGCAGCCTCGACCTGAATTATGCCATTAATATTGACGGGGAGAAAGACCTGCCGGGCTATTCGAAGGGAAAAGATTTCTTTATCCGATGGAGCCATACACAAGATCCCAAAGCACGGCCCAACAGCCGTTTTTCTGCCAATGTCAATGCAGGGTCGAGCAATTATCACAAATACAATCCCAGCACGTCAAACGACTATCTCTCAAACACTTTTCAATCGAATATTGCCTACCAGACAACCCTTTTCAGCAAATATAATTTTTCGGCCAATGTAAGGCACAGTCAAAATACCCTAAACAAAACCATCGACCTGAGCCTGCCCGAAATTGCTTTTTCGGCCAACCGCTTTTACCCATTCCGAAATCCTAACCGAACAGGTAAGCCGAAATGGTACGAGAACATAAATGTGGGTTATAACATGAATGCCAAAAACGACCTCTCTGTGGCCGACTCCTTATTTTTTGAGGAAGAAAGCCTGAAGAAATTCCGTAATGGTATTAAACACACCATTCCGATAAACAGCTCCATAAAATTGTTGAAATATTTTTCTCTTAACAATAGCATAAACTACAACGAACGCTGGTATCTGAACACCATCGACCGGTACTGGACAAATGATATCAATCCCATCGATTCATCAGCCGGGTATGTTAAAACCGATACGCTGAGTGGCTTTAAGACCGCACGTGACTTTAATTTTTCTACGTCACTCAACACCAAACTTTATGGTATGTTTATGTTCAGGAAGGGGCCGGTTAAAGCCATAAGGCATGTGCTTACACCCAGTGTGGGTTTTATGTACCAACCCGATTTCGGGCTGTATAAATGGGGCTATTACAGATATTATTTGCCAAAGGGCGCCGTTGCACCTGTAAGGTATTCCATTTTTGAAACGGGTATTTATGGGGCGCCCCCGGGAAACGAGTCAGGCAATATTACCTGGAGCCTTGCTAACAACCTGGAAATGAAAGTGAAAGCAAAAAACGACACAGCCAATGAACTTAAGAAAATCGTTCTTATAGATAATTTTACTATTTCTGGCGCTTACGATGTGGCTAAGGATTCGCTTAACTTTTCGAAAGTGATGCTGAGCGGGCGCACCGTGTTGTTCCGTAATTTTGATATACGTTATGCCGCCGCCCTCGACCCTTACATTACCGACTCTTCGGGACGCAACCTGAACACCCTTGAATGGGACATGAATAAGCGCTTGGCACGCCTTACCAACAGCGAGTGGGCTTTCGGCCTGAACTGGAATTATTCATCGGAAAAGTTAAAGAATAAAGGCAATGTCCCCGCACCAGCAACAGGAAGGCCGGCGGCAGGGACTGTAACGGAAACCGCAAAAGGCACACCCGAAGAAAAGCAAATGATTGAGAACCATCCCGAAGCGTATGTCGATTTCAATATTCCCTGGAACATCAACATTGCCTATACCCTCCGATATACAAATACCTTCCTCTACACAACCTTTCCGCCTGATAATAAAAAAGATTATATTCAGACCTTATCCTTTTACGGTGATGTCAATATCACCCCGAAATGGAAAATTGGTTTCCGCTCTGGCTATGACTTCGAAAACAAAGAATTTTCGTACACCACCATTGATATATACCGCGACCTGCACTGCTGGGAATTAAAATTTAACTGGGTGCCTACCGGTTACCGTAAAAGCTGGAATGTGACCATCAATGTAAAAGCATCCGTATTACAAGACCTTAAGCTTACCAAGAAGAAAGATTGGCGGGATGCTTATTATTAAAATTAGAAATCTCGAAAAATTCCAAAAACTGTTTGCCCCCGATTAGTGCTTTACCTAACAATATTCTAATATAAACTGTGAAGGATTAATGATAGAAATCATTAATTTCTTGAAGTATTTGCTCAAGAATTTCGGGGTTAAGACCTTTTTCTTTAGCCTCAATGCTTAACTCATCCATGGTTTCAAAAAGTTTTTCTTTGGGAGTTTTCTTTCTGAAAAAAATATTTTTAAGCCAACGGTTAACAATAGCATTTACTTTTTTTCTGTCTTCTGCAGTTGCTTGCATATAAGCTTTAGCTACATCAGGGTTTAGAAATATTGAAACTTGCTTCATAATGGTTTCATTTTTTACAAAAAAACAAAATAAATAAGAAATCCCCAAATTAATAAGCAGCTATAAAATCTTCTATCCATTTGACAGACTGTTTAACAAACTCTTAACTAACTGACTGTGCGCCCTGACCTGAAAGTGTTTTTAATTTTTTCCTGACCGACACTCAGAAATTTTGAAATTCTGAATTCATATAAGGAAATTTGAATAATTTTACTTAAAACTTCTTACTATATGGCATTGAAAAAGAAGATGAATTGATTTTTACAAATTTAGGTGTTTTTATTCCTCAGAGTATTGAAAATGTAATTAAAGAAAATGCTCCTCAGGAGACGTATCGCAATCCTTTTTTAGTTACAGCAATGTTTAATTTAAAGATGGTGGATACTATTGGGAGCGGTATAAGACGCATGTTTAACTATCAGCGTATAAGGTTCTTTCCTATGCCAGATTACGATTTTTCAGAAAACAGAGTAAAACTAACAATTACTGGTAAAGTCTTAGATATTGATTATGCCAAGATACTTGCTCGTAATCCCGACTTAACACTTGAAGAAATAATACTGCTCGACAAAGTTCAAAAGAAAAAGAAACTGAAATCAGAAGAAATTGCTATACTAAAAGGACGTAAATTGATTGAAGGCAGAAAACCTAATTTTATAATTTCTGCGTCAGTTGCTGAGAAAACAGGACAGAAAGCAAACTATACTCTTTTAAAAGGAATTGATGACGATTATTGTAAAAAGATAATTGAAGATTATTTGATTAAATTTAAAAAAGCTAAAAACAAAGATTTAAAAATAGTATTAATAATAAATAAATTACCTGATAGGTTATCGTATGAACAAAAGACTCACAAAATAAAAAATCTATTGCAAGCCATGAAAAAAGAACAAAGAATTAAAATTGATTTAGGTAGATGCTGGATATTGAATAATCCATTATAGATTTGGGATATTAGATGAAATTTAGATGAAATTTAGACGAAATTTAGATGAACTGAGCGTTTATGTATTTGATATTCAAATATTTATAAAACAATTTATTCCGAACGATTTTTATTCAGTAATCCTTAACTAAACCACGTCACCCTATAGGCTACGCTAAAAAGATTGAAGTATAATGTTGAAAGCTATATGCAAACTTGCTTTATAGTGCTTATGAACAAGAATGGATTACAAAGCGTTTAATAGCGTTATAGCGGCATTAAAAGCTTTATCCACGCCATTAAAGTCGCTGCCACCCGCTGTGGCAAAGAAGGGCTGGCCGCCGCCGCCGCCTTTTATTTCTTTAGCAATTTCGCGAATAATCTGCCCGGCATTAAGTTTTTTGGTTTCAACAAGGTCATCGGTAATCAGCAGGCTTAAGTTGGTTTTATCGGCTGTTTTGCAGGCCAACAGGACCACCATGTTTTTTTGACTGCTTCTTAAAGCAAAGGCGATGTCTTTTACCGACTGCATATCGAGTGCAACAACTTTAGCTATGAACTGAATATTGTTGATAGTTTGAATTTCATTTAAAAGGTCTTTTTTTACATCTTCCAGTGCCGATTTTCTGAATTTTTCAAGTTCCTTGCCCAGTTTTTCATTTTCAGCAATCAGTTCTGTGAGAGATTTAATGATGTCGGCCGGTTTTTTAAGCAGCTCGGCTATCTCGTTTTTAAAATGAACAAAGGTGTATAAATGGTTAAAAGCCGCAGCGCCTGTAAGGGCTTCTATACGGCGGGTGCCGGCAGCAATGGCCGATTCGGTCAGAATTTTAAACAAGCCGATATCTCCGGTAGCTTTAACATGGGTGCCGCCGCAGAGTTCCACGGAGAAGTTTCTGTCGAAGGCTATCACGCGTACATTTTCGCTGTATTTTTCACCAAACAGGGCCATGGCGCCCATGCCGACAGCTTCTTTGTACGACATTTGCCGGATGTCGTCGGTAACTATGTTTTCGCGAATTTTTTCATTAACCATGTCTTCAACAGCTTTTATTTCCTCGTCTGTCATACGGGCATAATGCGAAAAGTCGAATCTGAGACGTTGCTCATCCACCAGCGAGCCTTTCTGCTCGACATGCTTGCCCAGAATTTCCCTTAACGCTGCATGCAAAAGGTGGGTGGCAGAATGGTTTGCTGCCGTTTGTTTTCTTTTCTGCACATCGACAACAGCCCTGAAAGTGCCGTTTACCTGTGCAGGAAGCGCATCAGACAAGTGAATAATCAGGTTGTTTTCTTTTATCGTATTTATTATGGAAACTTTTTCGTTGCCTGCCAGCAATGTGCCTTTATCGCCAACCTGTCCGCCCGACTCTGCATAAAAGGGGGTATGGTCGAATACGAGGTGATATACTTCTTCATTCTTTGCGGTTACTTTTCTGAACTTCACAATTTTAACATCGGCTTCGGTGGTGTCGTAGCCTATAAAAACCGTGTCCTGCACCTTTTCTAAGTCAATCCAGTCGCTTATTTCGACATTAGCTGCCTTTTTTGAGCGTTCTTTCTGTGCATCCATACAAGTGTTAAAAGCTTTCATGTCCACTTGCCACCCTATTTCCCTGGCCATCAGTACCGTAAGGTCAACAGGGAACCCATAGGTGTCGTACAGTTCAAAAGTAAATGCGCCTGATATGGTTTTTTGTGCAGAGCTTTCCTTTTCAATATAGTTTTCAAACTTACTCAAGCCGGAGGATAAGGTTTTGAGAAATGAAATTTCTTCCTGCTCAATGATACGTTGTATAAAATCTTTTTGCAGGCTTATTTCGGGGAAGAAAGCTCCCATTTGCGCCGAAAGGGTATCAACCAGTTTGTAAACGAAAGGTTCTTTCATATCGAGAAATACGTAGGCATACCTGATAGCTCTTCGCAGGATGCGGCGGATGACGTAACCGGCTTTGATGTTGGAGGGGAGTTGTCCGTCGGCAATACAGAACGAAACAGCTCTCAGGTGGTCGGCAATAACCCTCATGGCAATGTCTTTCCGGGTATCGGAACCGTATTGTGTGCCTGATAGCCGGGCAATGGTGTTGATGAGGGGGACAAAAACATCGGTGTCGTAATTGGACTTTTTGCCCTGCATAACCATA
>JAKIYU010000196.1 GCA_022708385.1 Bacteroidota bacterium
TGAAAGAGGAGAGATAGTTTTCGAGCAGTTTCAGACTGAAATTCTGTACAGAGATTTTCAGGTCAAAGTTGTCGGTTTTGGCCTCGGGATAGTAATAACCGGTGGCCTTAAAAGGGTTTTTCTCTCCTATACTGCCCACATAAATGATTTCTGAATATATTTCGAGCCGTTTTTTAACGTTGTCCCAATTTGTTTTTAGAATTAAGTTGCCTAGTTTGTCGTTATTGACAGTTATATCGTTAATTTTCAGGTCGGAAATAAAATTGGGCGACTGGTACACATCGAATAGCGTCATTTTTCCCGACAGTATGCCTTCAAATTCAACATTATTCTTAACTAAAAGGGGATTGAAATCAGCAATGTTAAAATTATCAAAAGCGATATTAAGTTTTTCTGTCGGGTCATGTGAAAGAACTCCATCGAGTGATAGAGATTGTTTTTTATGAGTAAAATACAGGTTTTCAATAGCAATGCCCGTACTGTCGAAACTAATTTTGTTTTGTGGTTGAACAATCCATAACGAATCGTTGATATATACATTTCCTTTAAGCAGGCTTAACTCAATAACTGGCGATTTGGCAAAGTAAAGAAAACCGGTAAAGTCGCCGTTATTTTTGTTTTTATTGTACGAGCTGAACCATTTAAAATCGAAGAGGATACTGTCGGATGTTGCTTTAGTAAGGACAGTTGGTTTTTTAATGCTGTAATTATTCATAAGGACAACTTCATCAGCTCCTGTGTTGAGCAGAAATGTTTTCTTTGAAGAAATACCACTGATTTGCCAGTTAGCAACTTCAATGTCGTTATAGATTATTTCTGATGCAGACCCATCAATACTCAGCAGGTTGTTTTTATAGTTAAAACGGCCGTAAAGATTAAAATCGTGAGATACCGTTGTGCCAGGCAGAAAGAATTGTGCGAGCTGATTTGATGATTTTAATCGGAAATCGTAACGGAAAGCAGCATCCAACAATGTGTCCTGTGTAATTACTGTGTCCTTCATATAGGATGGCAGGTAGTTGTCGGCGAAATTATAAAAAACCGCAGGGAGGTCGGCATAAGAGAAATACCCTTCAATATTGGCATCGAACATTTCCGAATTAATGACAATATTTTTATAACGATTGGTATCCGACACATTATTAATCTGAAGATTTTTAAGGGTGAGTATTTTGTCGTTTTCTTTATATTTGAGGTTTGTAAAAAGGAAAATTCCAGAAATATCCTCTATGTTTTTGCCTTTGAAACGGCATTTCATTGAACCGGACACGTCTATTTTCGTATCCGCACTGCTAAGGTTCAACTCATTTAGCCTTAGGTGATTTAACTGAGATGAAAAATCAAAAACCGGCAGTTCTCCCTGCATATTAATACTGCCTTCAAAATCAAGGTTTATATTGCTTTCCCTTATATCGAAATAACCCGAAAAGGTTTTATCGGACAAGTTGCCGGCAATTGTAATATTTTTATACTGATAACCATTGATTTCAGCCGATGCTATGCTGCCGTTTATACCGGCATTGATAGTTTCGAAAGTCAATCCTGAGCCGTTAAGCGTAAGGTCGAGGGATACTTTTCCAAACGATTTTTCATCGGAAAGCATGCGACCCAGGTTAAAATTGTCGAGGGCCACATTGCCTTTGTATGAAATATGCCCTGAATTGCCCGTTTTTAAAGAAATGTCGGTGCGTAACTCTCCGATACTTGTATTGAATGAACCATAAGCCACAAAGTCGTTAATAAAGCCTGTGAACTTGCCGTTAAATTTCAAATAACCTAGTTTGGCTAGTTCTGGGGGAAGCTTTAATGTATTTGTGCTTCCATCTGCAGACGGTAATTTAAAATTATTAATGTCTTCCAGTGTGGTAGTAAAATATTTGCTGCTGAAATTAATAAAGGCTACTTCAATATCTGGTAATCCGGTAATACTTATATTTCCCTTAAAACGAGTATTTTTACCTGTTGACAGTTCAATGTTCTTCCCTTTTAAATCATTAATTTTTCCACGAAAATGTCCCGAAATATCGAGGGTGTTTTCCATGCCTTGTAAGACAGGTGCAAAGTAGGCCAGGTCTTTAAAATTGATGATTGAACGCTGGAAAAATGCTTCCAGCTTCACACTGTCAATAAAATCGTTAAAGTATTCATATTTTTCATAAGCAAAATGCAGGTTTAGAGCTATATCTGAGTTGCCGGTCCTGATAAAAAGGTGTTTAAAGTCTGTAAATGTGGACGTCAATGTGCAAACTGCCGAAAAATTGTTCAATGTGAAACCGCTCTTTTCCCTGGCTGAGAGGGCAGATATTTTGGCAGTGATTGTATCTCCGTTCATGCCCATATCCTGTAGGCATACATTCATGTCCGACAGTTTTATGTGATTGAAGTCAATACCATGAGTGGCAGGGAATTCACTTTCGTCATTGTAGGAAAAGGCCGAAGACTTTATGTTGAATTTATTCAGCTCAAAAGACCAGGCTTGTGCCGTGCTGTCGGGCTTTTTGTCCGAACTGAAATAATCAACTAAAAACTGAAAGTTGTAATCAGGGTTTTCTTTGTACCTTGTAATATTTATATCTGCCTGTTTTAGTTCTAAGGCTTTAATATAAATAATATTTTTTGAAAAATTGATTTTGTGAATGTCAGCAGTAATTTTATCAACTTTCAGTAATGTGCCTCCTTTTTGGTCTTTAATGTTAATATCAGTAATTTCGATGTCAAGAAACCACGAAATATCAACACCCCCGACTGTAATTTCTGTTTTGAGTTTTCCCGACAGGTAGGAGGCTATTTTTTGGGTGATATAGGTTTGAACGGCAGCTGACCTGAAAACAGTATAAAGCATCCCGGGCAGCACTATAAAGAGCAGCAGAAAGAAGATAAGTATTTTGTATTTTGTTTTGAAGGCTCTTCAGAATTAATGTTCAAAATTAATACTCCGCAGGGAACTAAAATAAATTTTTTTCTAAATTTACAAAAAATTTAGCAATGCAAACGTATATTCTTGGCATAGAAACATCATGCGACGACACTTCTGTGGCAGTTGTACGTGATAACGTGATGCTGAGCAATATTATTGCAGGGCAGGAAGTGCACAGGACTTTCGGGGGGGTGGTGCCCGAACTGGCATCGCGGGCACATCAGCAAAATATCATCCCGGTTGTTGAGGCAGCCTTGAAAAAAGCGGGTATTGATAAGAAACAACTCAATGCTATTGCCTATACGAATGGACCTGGCTTACTGGGTTCCCTGCTTGTAGGGGTGTCATTCGCTAAGGCTTTTGCCCTCGGTCTTGGTGTGCCCCTTATTGAAGTGGACCACCTGCAAGCCCATGTTTTATGCCATTTTCTTCATAGAGAGGGGAAACATCAGCCTGAATTTCCGTTTTTATGCCTTACAGTATCAGGTGGCCATACAAGGCTCGATATAGTGAACGATTATTTTTCCTTTGATACTATTGGAAACACTATTGATGATGCAGCAGGGGAAACCTTCGATAAGGTCGCTAAAATTCTGGGTCTTCCTTACCCGGGTGGCCCTGCGGTAGATAAATGTGCAGCATCGGGTAATGCTGATGCTTTCAAATTCCCTGTTCCAAAAGCCGAGGGATATAATTTAAGTTTTTCTGGTCTAAAGACTTCCTTTTTGTATTTAATACGCGATGCACTAAAGAAAGATACCACTTTTATTGAAACACATCTGAACGATTTATGCGCTTCTGTTCAAAAAACTATTATTGATGCACTGATGCACAAATTGATTAAAGCAGCTTCCGGCAGTGGCATTCAACGCATAGCCTTGTCAGGGGGGGTGTCTGCTAATTCGGCTCTGAGGCAGAGGTTGCTTAACGAAGGGGAAAAAAGAAAATGGCAGGTATTCATCCCCGATTTGCAGTTTACTACCGATAATGCAGCTATGGTTGCAATAGCCGGTTATTTCAAATACAAACAAAACATGCTGGGGACTCATAAAGCTCTTCCTTATGCAAGACAAAGTCAAAAAAAATAAAAATATGAACTCTTCCCTTTTTAAAATAACATTCGCTTTGTTTTTATCCTTTGTAGTATTAAGACTTTTTGCACAGGAAGTAAAACAAAGCGATGCTTTAGTGCGTATTGACAAGGAAAACAGGCCGGCTGTTGCTACCACAGCCGAAACCCTTGTAAAACCATTGCAAAAAGAATGGGTTGCTTACCTTAAAAAGAATTTCAAAATAAAAGCCAAAAGCAATAAAAATACTGTTATTGCACGCGCTGCCATTATTTCAACACTGTCCCTTAACCCCGTAAATATCTACACAGAATTTGAACAGAAAGCTGAAAAAACAGTAATGACTTTAGCGGTTGAATTATCCGACGGCCAATTTGTGTCGAAACAAAATTATTCTGATGAATATAAAAAAATAAAATCATTGGCTTATGAATTTGTGGTGAGCTACATGAAGGACAATTACAATAGCCTCATTAAAAAAAGCCAGAAAGAGGTTAACAGCAGTGTAAAACAGGAAATAAAAATTCAAAAGCGGATCAATGCCCTGGAAAAGAAAATAAATAAAGATAGCGATAATATTCAGAAGCTACAGAAAAGTATTGACAGAAGTAAGCTGGATATTGAAAAAAACAAAAAACTTTTACCTGAAATTAATAAGGAAACCGAAAAGAAACGCGCTGTGCTTAAAGAACTTCAGGATAAGAAGGGAAAACTATAATGCTATTTTAATGCCTTTGTGAATTTCTGTTAGTAACTTTGAATCTAAGGTTAAGAGAGATTAGATATTTTTGCAAAAAGAGTTATTACAAAAATCATGAGACGGTTTCCAAGGTATTTGCTTTTACTTGTGTTTGTGCTGATGGGCACTTTAGGTATGACTTTGCACGACTATAAAAACAAACATGAAGAAAAACATGAGTTGTCGTCAGAGTTGAAGCGTAAGTTATTACTTACACCTGAACTTATCGAGGAGTATTCGGCGAAATTGCACGAAATTCTCAAAAACCATGATTTTCAGGGTAATATTATCCTTGCATTAGGAGGGAAGGTAGTTTTTGAAGAAAGCTATGGCTATGCCGATTTGCAAAACAAAGTGAAAAACGACAGCGCTACTATGTTTCAGCTGGCCTCGGTTTCTAAACAGTTTACGGCTATGGGGGTTGCATTACTCAACGAAAGAGGTTTACTTTCTTATAATGATACTGTAAAAAAATATATCCCTGAGTTTCCTTACGACAACATTACCATAAAGCA
>JAKIYU010000197.1 GCA_022708385.1 Bacteroidota bacterium
TGATACCATAATAGCCGCCATCAATGGTGTTGTTGCTAAGCAAAAGATCTTTAACCGTATTGCCGGTTGTTGTAGCACCAGTGTATGAGCCGGATGCCACAATGCCGCAATGGTTAGAAGAAGTTGATGTAACTGACGTTTTAATATTAC
Organism: Bacteroidota bacterium; assembly: GCA_022708385.1. Lineage (GTDB taxonomy): Bacteria > Bacteroidota > Bacteroidia > Bacteroidales > PXBB01 > JAKIYU01. Next base: position 151 of record JAKIYU010000197.1, read on the forward strand.
AATTCTTAATCTGAATATTTTCGCACTGATTGGTCATAAATATACCCCAACCATAAGTTGCCGTATCGGGAATAACAATGTAAATACTATCGAAACGCACATGTTTGATGTTATCCATCACAATAGCGGCTCTGTCGTTGCTTACAGTTGTGGCATAGTTTATAGTTGTATTGGCGCCCTGTCCTTTAAAGGTAACCGTGTTTGTGGCCGAAATGCCTGGTATGTTCTGTGGCACAACAATGCGCGTGTTGTAAGTGCCAGCATTCAAGTTAAGAACAACCGGGCCGCTGACACCGCATAGCTGAAGGGCTGTAAGGGCATCGGCAATAGTGGGAAAATCGGCGCCCACACCGCCAATGGTATAAGAGCCGTTAAGTATGGCGTTGCAAGAATAAACAGACGATGTGGCTGTGTCATTTACAAATTTTTGGTCGGTGTTACCGTTCGGACTATAAGTCCATGCTTTAACAGTATAAGGTCCCGACAAAAAAGTGTATTGTCCTATGTTAAAGGGGTTAGAAATCTGGTCCTGTGTAAGGCTGCCGCTCCATGGTACGGACGTTTGTGCCACACCGTTTACGCTCCAGCCAATTTGGGCGGTGGTCAGTGTTTGCAAGCCAAAATTCTTAACTCTTACATTAACATTTTGAGGAACACCGGAAATTACGGTACCTGTAGGTTCAATCTGGAATATGCCGGCATCATAATCGTTGGTGTTAGGCGCCAGACCAAGCCGGATATTAGGGCGTTGCATAAATGTACCGATAATACCTGTATTGGCACACACACCCGAATCATCAGCATTATACGTTAGTGTTGAAATATAAGAAGTTGCCGACTGGTTCATAATGGCGTTTGAAGTCCAAGCCGTGTTGTTAAAGCAGGTTTCAATTACAAGATTACTGCTTCCATTCCATATAAAGGGCTGCGTAAAAGTATGGGTGTTCCATCCTGCCGTCTCGGAATAAGATGTTGATGTATAAACGGTTGTCATATTAGAAACCCATGATGACATATCGTTTTGAGTTGTCTGGCCAATTTTAACAGTGAATCCTGTCAGTGCAGCGCCACCCACAGTAGCCACATCAAATCCAACAGAAACTATTTCTCCAGCAGTAACGCCGGCAGCAGTTAGTTCCGATGCCTTAATCATCATTTGGTGCCTGGCTCCCCAGTAGTAATTTCCATAAGGAGCAGGGTATGTTGTTGTCGTATTAACCGTTGTTCCTGTACCTATGGTTACAACGTCGGGGCCTTTTTTCACGTAAAACCATTTGGCGGCACTCTGTCCAATATTGGCAGCAGGAGAACCGTCAACAGCAAAGACCTGATAATCGACATGGGTGTTGTACGACTGGCTTGGGATATACGCACTGTAGATATTATTCCCCTGATGCGTCATACCTATATTTTGTGAGGCGCCGCCATTGATACTGTATGTGATGTAGGCTGTATCAATGCCCGAATTGTCGGTAATTTGTGCAATAATTTCGTAAGGGTTGGTGGTATATATGGTATCCTGTACAATAGGCGCCTGAAGGGTAACGACAGGTGGTACCAGTTCGGATGTGGCCACGGTTACTTTTATATCATCAAGCAGCCAGCCATAAGCACTGTTGTGTCCGTTATTATTACCATCATAAAGTTTAAACCTGATTCTGACATCTGCTTTATTAGAAGCGATAGACGAAATGTCGAAAGTTTCCGTTTTCCACCAGGCATTCTGTGGCATCGTTGAATTATTGGCCGGATCCCATAAAGTGTAGGCAACAGAAGAAAACTTGTCACCTTGATTAGCAAACTGACCGGTTCCTAAATATTGAACAGCAGTGAGCTTTGACCAAACCGTTCCACCATTTACCGAAACCTCTATAACAGCAGCATCAAAAACTTCGATTTTACAAATATGGGCAAAATCCAAAACTACATAACTATTTCCTGTTGTGCTGAAGGGTGCCGTAGTAAGGTAAGAGGTGTCGGCCTGGGCCACCCTGCTCGAATCGGAATAGCTGTCTGTTTTATGATACACATTCGACCTGCTCCAGCCGGGGTTGCCACTGGATGTTACCGACAAGGGTAGTGTTTCAAAACCTTCCTGAAAAATAACTGTTTGAGAAAAACTTAAAAAAGAAATAAGTAAAAACGCAATAACTGTTGTAATTTTTTTCATAACTTTCTTTAATTTAAAATTTGTACAAAATTAAAAAAAAATTCTGCACCCGACAGACAAAAGACAAAAAAAATCCTATTTTTGCTATACCTTGATTCTATCCTTTTTTAAAAACAATAGAGATACATATACAACAATGTACATAATTGACACCGAACTGGAGAAAAAAGAAATTTTGAAGCGCTACAGGGCTTTACTTAAAGTATGCCGCCCCAACATCGATAAGAACGATAAATTAATGATACGCAAAGCCTTTAACCTCGCTGTTGAAGCGCACAAAGATATGCGGCGGCAAACCGGAGAACCGTATGTTTACCACCCCATTGCCGTGGCCCATATATGTACCAACGAAATAGGTTTGGGCGGCACGTCTGTTATTTGTGCTTTGCTCCACGATGTGGTTGAAGATACCGATTACAAACTGATTGATATACAGGAGTTATTTGGTGAAAAGGTAGCCCGAATTGTTGACGGCTTAACAAAATTGAAGGGCATCTTTGATAAAGGCACCGGCAACTTACAAGCCGAGAATTACAAAAAAATGCTACTGACACTTTCGGACGATGTGCGGGTTATTTTAATTAAATTAGCCGACAGGCTCCACAATATGCGTACGCTTGAAGGCCTGCCCCACGAAAAGCAACTGCGCGTGTCGTACGAAACCACTTATTTGTTTGCCCCTCTGGCCCACAGACTCGGTTTTTACAATATTAAAAGCGAAATGGAAGATATTGCCTTCCGTTATACAGAGCCCGAAATTTACAACGATATAAAAGAAAAAATTGAAGCTACAGAAAAAGAACGTGATAAATTGATTCAGAATTTCATTAATAGTATAAAACCTTCGCTTGATGCCACAGGAATACCTTACAAGATTTTTCACAGGTTAAAATCGGTCCGGTCGATCTACGACAAGATGCAAAAAAAGAAAATTCCTTTTGAAGAGGTTTATGATTTATTTGCCATTCGCATCATCACGGAGTCTAATACTATGGAAGATGAAATGCGCGATTGTTTTTCGATGCTGGCTGCCATTTATACACTTTACAAACCAAATCAGGAACGTTTTAGAGACTGGCTGAGTATTCCTAAAGCCAATGGCTATGAGTCGCTTCATACAACTGTTATGTACACCGATGATGTTAATAAAAAAGCGGTATGGATAGAAGTGCAGATACGTACTACCCGTATGAACGAAATTGCAGAAAAAGGCTATGCTGCCCATTGGAAATACAAAAGTAACACTGAACTTAGCAAAGAAAGCCGTATTGAAGAATGGCTCAATAAAGTTCGCGATATACTGCACAGCGAATCGGAAAATGCCATGGAAATCCTCGAAAGTGTTCAAACAACACTTGTTAATGAAGAAATTTATGTTTTTACTCCAAAAGGTGAGCTTAAAAGCCTTCCCGTTAAATCCACTGTCATTGACTTTGCTTATAGCATCCATTCGGCAATTGGTGATAAATGCATCAGCGCCAAAGTAAACAAAAAACTTGTACCTATTTACCACGTGCTTCATAATGGCGACCAGGTAGAAATTATTACCTCTAACAAACAAACACCTAAAATTGACTGGCTGCAGCATGTTGTTACCGCAAAAGCCCAGCAGCGCATTAAAAACGCCCTTAACGAAGAAAAGAAAAAAATAGCAGAAGAAGGTAAAGAAATTCTGGCCCGCAAACTTAATAATCTCGACGTTAATATAAACCAGGAACGGGTCAATAAAATGGTCAGTTATTTTAACCTTAAAAGCGCACAGGAGCTTTTTATCAATATTGCTTCTGCCAAAATTTCCATGGCCGGCATTAAGGAATTTGTCGAAAAAGAAAGAAATAACTTTTTCAGAAGAATACTGCGTATCAGACCTAAAATTCAATCTCAAGAAGATTTTAAATCCCAAAAGGAAAGCAGCATCCTTCTGTTTGGTGATAAGCTGGAATCATTCGATTACGAACTTTCTAATTGCTGCAACCCCATTCCGGGCGACAGCGTCTTTGGGTTTATCAGCAATACCGAAAAAGGCATTAAAGTGCACCGCACCAACTGCCCTAATGCAGAAAATCTGCATTCCAAATTTGCTTATCGTGTCATTAAAGCCCGTTGGACCAACAACAGGGCGGGACAATTCCTGTCGGGCATTCTGATTTCGGGTTTCGATGCTATGGGGCTTGTCAATAATATCACCTCTGTCATTTCTAAAGAACTCAATGTTAATATCCATTCTATCAACTTTGAAACCAGCGAAGGCGCCTTTGAAGGACGCATTATGCTCTATGTTGCCGATCGTAAACATCTCGACGAACTTATTAAGAAACTCAAAAAACTTGAAGGCGTAAAAAATATTCAGCGCATAACCTGATAGGGAAGTTTGGAGTTTGGACACGATAGCTATCGGGGTAGAGTGAGCTAGAGTGAACTAAAGTGAGCTAAAGTACTTAAAGTTGACCATAGGACTATTGAATATCGAATGGCGATTAGCGAATACAGATTTTAGAAGTATTTTGTACTTGAGTTCAAATCAAATATCGATGTTCTATTTTCGATATTTATTATACTAAAGCCTCGATATCTTTTGAAGTTCGGCGCCTGCTTGTCCCAGGCAAGTTCGGGAATAGAACTTGTGGGTTTTCAGACATTATGACATTTGTTTTTATAAAAAAGATGAAAAAAAGCCAATATGACATGTTTTTGGCCTCAAAAATGCACTGGTATGTAAATTGACCTTTGGGGAGCATCAAAAAAATGTTTAACCAAAAAATAGGAGGACTAAACTATGTCACTGATATTAAGAAACAACTTTTTACCTGATTTCAACGATGAGTTTTTAGGTAATGATTTATTCCCGAGCTTTTTCGACAATGCGCCCCGCATGAATATGCCCGCTGTAAACATCTCGGAAGATAACGAC
>JAKIYU010000198.1 GCA_022708385.1 Bacteroidota bacterium
CAACCGGAAGCCCACTTATGAACCTTCCCTGGACATTTACCGGCCTGCCTTCTGTAACATTTCCTACAGAGAGAAATAAAAACAACCTTCCTTACGGCCTGCAATGTTGCAGCAGAAGCCAGGCACTACACGCTTTGTTGCAAAATGCCAACGTTCTGTTCAAAGCGCTTCATCCATTAAGTTAATCCCTGATAAAATGAAAAACCGTTTGTCCCTGCCTGTTATCAGCATACTGTGCATAACGGTTATCCTGTTTATTGTTACATCAAATACCAACTGGCACAAAGGCCATTGGAAAAGTATCATTGAAGCTGATGCTAAAGGCTATTACGCCTACCTGCCTGCGGTGTTTATATACCACGACCTGAATCTGGGCTTTTTCGACAGTATAGAAAACGGGAAATACTACAACCGCTGCATGTTTTATGATTACAGAACAGGTGCGCATGGAAAAACCATCAACAAATATTACTGTGGCACAGCGCTGGCACAACTTCCTTTTTTTCTGGTGGCCCATGCTATAGCGCATCTTACAGGCGCTGATGCCGACGGCTATTCTAAAATATATCCTGTTTGTATCAGTATTGCAGCCATTATTTATCTCATAACAGGCTTGATCTACTTTATTGCCGTAATGAAACACTATAACCTCAGCCCATGGACAGTAGTTTTTACTCTTTTTGCCACTGTATTTGGCACCAACCTATTTTATTACACGGTCGGAGAGCCCGCTCTAAGTCATATTTATTCCTTTGCATTCATAACCATGTTTTTCTATTATTCAGTCCGTTATTTTTCAACTCCGAAACCAGGCTACATAACCGTTTTGGGGGCGCTTCTGGGCATCATCATACTGATACGCCCCGTAAACGGGCTTATTATTTTCATCTGGCCTTTTGCCGCAGGTGGTTTCAGACAACTGAGAGACGGGCTTGCAACAGCATTTAAACACACAATACATTTATCTTCTGCCCTGTTTCTATGTGTGGCCATTATTTCAATTCAGCTCATTCTGTATAAAATTTCAACAGGGCATTTTTTTGTTTACTCTTACGGCGGCGAAGGTTTCGTATTTACCCAACCACATATAGCCGACATACTTTTCAGCTATAAAAAGGGCCTGTTTCTTTATACCCCCATGTACCTGCTGGCTTTTACAGGCTTGTATTTTATAAGAAAAATATCTCCTTTCTCATTTTATTCGTGGTTATTATTTTTCTTGCTGATAACCTATGTCTTTTCATCGTGGTGGAACTGGTATTACGGCGGCAGCTTTTCTTCACGGGTATATGTTGAATTTCTATCCTTATTCATGTTGTTGCTGGCTGTTACTTTACAAAATATCAGAAAAAAGGCTATAAAATATGTTTACATAACACTTATCGGGCTTTTTATTATTATCTGTCAGGTGCAAACATACCAATACAGATATTACTATATACATTGGGAAAACATGACCAAGGAAAAATACTGGGATGTTTTTATGCGGGTGGACAAACTGATAAAATGAGCCCTTAATCAGTGGTTACGGCGCCAGCGTAAACCTCAGGCTGAATCCGGCATTCGTATTGGCATTGGGAAACACCGATGATACAAAGGGATTGGTAATAATCTGGTCGTAAAATACCCTTACCATGAAGTTTTGGCTGATGTTGTAATCGGCCGACAGGTTGATGGATATGATTCTTTGCCCTGCAGAAATCTGGTCGAAGTTTTCAACCAGTTTGCGCAATACCGTTTTGTTTTTTCTTATCGAAAAGTCGGCTCTCAGGTTCAGGTCGCTTTTTAGGTTGCGGCTTTTACCCCCCGACTTCAGAACAAACTGAACATCGGGAATACGGTAACCACTGCCAATAACATATTCATCGCTGGTGGTTTCTGTAAGTTGATTGTTCGAAAAACTCATGCCCAAATTGCGGCTTTTCTTTATTTCAAGTTTTACCATGATGCTGTTGTGCATTGTGGCATCAAGGCTTATGAACGGGCTGAATTGTTCAGAAATTGAAATCTGATTTATTTCGTTTTTTGCAATAAAATTATCAAGTAAGTCTTTGGCTGTGGGATTGCCGCTGTCGTCTTCCCTGTAGTTAATATTCGACACAAAGCTGCCTACATTATAGGTCGAACGGTAGGCGTGTGCAAGGCGGGCTGTTTTAAAGTATTTTTCGACCCATTTAATTTTAGTCAGGCCATCGTAGGTAATGCGCCAGTTGGGCATGGGAATTTCGGGAAAGGGGTTGAGGTCGAAAATGCTGGCGTCTTTCCCTGTATATGCAGCAAGGAATGCTGGCACCAACACCTCCTGGGACGTAGGCCCATAACCTTGTGGAAATCCTGTAGAGTCAACTGTCTGTCCCGACCAGTTGGGATTTTGTTGTGCAAGACGCTGTGCAATAATAATTCTTAATTTCTTAAAATTCTCAAAATTCTTGTTCGAATAAGTTGTCTTATTATCGCCAGCCCATGCCGTATTCCATGTGATATAAGAAATGCTGAATGTACCGTTCTCCATCGGTGAATAGGAGGCAAAATTGCCGTTGGAATCCGCCTTAAAAAATTCGGTGCGGCTGTGGGTCTCATTTCTGTTGGCCGTCAGTTCTATTTTGAACCCGGTTATCGGTTCAATGGTGCTTCGGGCAGAAAGAGTTTTGGTTTGGGTTCTTAAAAAGGGTGTATTCAGCAGGGTGTCTTGGGTTATCCAGTTGTGCGTTACGGCATCATAGCGAATATCCCGCTGACTACCCAACACAAAATCTGTTCCCGGAGCCATCAGGTTCCAGTCCTGTCCCAAGGCAACAGGCGATGGTGTAAAACCAGGAAGCAAAGTACCATTGGTTTCAGAGTAATTAATGCTGGCATTTTTAACTCCCATTAAAAACTTTAATGTGTTATCAAGTATAATTTTGGCGGTACTTTCTTTTTTCTCGACTGAATCTTTTTTAGTGTCGGGCAAATCTTCTTCTTCTTTGACATTTTGTTTTTTCCCTTTTGCATTCTGAGGCACCTGTCCGGGTTGATTGCGCTTTGGCTGATTGAGCTTACGCAGATAACCTATTTTGTTGTAAAGACTGCTCATATTGGCATTGCCGTTCAACTGCTTGGTGTTGGAGTTTTCGATGGTATTGCCCAGCATCTGCAACGACAGCGGCGCAGCCCGCCAGTTGTATGTTCCTGTGTAACGCGCATTGGCCGATATCCAATTAAATAAAGGAATTTTATTTATAGGGATATTGTAATTGGCATTCATGGTGTGGTTATAAAGCGTTACACGTCCGAATTCCCTTATATTGTCCATGATAGAATCTTTCTTCCATCCATAGTCGGGGTCATCCTTGTCGATTCTCCCCGCTGGCTCATCTATACGGGCGTTTGCCATCGCTGAAAAATCTACGTTAAGCGAACGCGTCAGGTCAAACCGCATATTATACAACCGATTCCAGTCGAAGGTTTTAACGTAATTCGGCTCAATAATTAATCGTGCCTCCGTTTTATCTCTCATAAGCGATTCGTTATACATACGATCAAGGTCGGTACGGAACGAAAGAGACTTGGGCAGATAATAGAAGTTGAAGTCTTTTATTAGTGCCAGAGATTTCCTTTTTTGCAGGAATTTGATTTTCCCGAAAGGCGTAACGTTTTTGGGATTAATTGAAAAGTTGTAGCCCAGGGCGCCCTTGTAGGTCTTCTTATTATCGAACACAACATCAAAGCTGCTGTGGTTTATTTCGGTATAAGCATAGGTCAGGTCGAAGTTTTCGATATCGTAAAGCCTTACTTTTTTCGAGCCAACCCTGTCCTTGCGCACATTCATAAAGTTTATGGACTTTCTTTGGGTATAGTCCTGTGATATTTTTTTAATCGAATCCCTGGCATTTTTATCTGCATACGACTCCAGGTCATCTTTAAAAATAATATCCGGATCCAGAGGATTGTATTGGGGGTTGCTTACCATTTCGGAATAGTCGAAATGAAATGGAATTTTTATACCTGACTTTTCGGGGAAAAATTTACCCAATTCAATATTGGTGGCAACATCGTATTGCATTATTGTTTCCTTCTGACGCTCGGCCACTTTTTTATCGATACTGCCAAAGCCGGGGGTGCTAATAGAACCGGCCAGGGTTACATTGCCAATATCAGCCAGGTTGGTCGAAACGCGCGTGTTGGCGGCCCATCCCCCTTGGTTATCAAAATCGGTAAGTCGCATTTCATTTACCCATACTTCAACACACTTCGGCTGCCCGTCGTCGCTATCCGATAAAGTGGCTTTTTTAGGATTGCGTACCCCTATCATAATAGTTTTAATACTGCTCAATGTGGGGTTCCCAACAACAGTAACCCTGTTATTGCCATCGTAAACATAAAACGGCGTATTAAGAGTTACGTTTGAACCCTCTTCTCTTAATTTGATATTACGGTCAATTTTGGCTTGTTGAAGTACCGAAAAAGGGAAATTGAATTGGTTTTCTGTCGGCCAAATGTTATATACTTCGGTGGCGCTGGTGTACCAAGGCGTTAGTTTTAGCGGAATTTCATACTCGTAATAATTCTTGTTAAAGTCGGTGCCCAAACGTATAAAAACTGTTAGGTCGCCATCGTTAAGCGGTTCGCTTTGTTTACCCGCTTCGGCATGCACAAACATGTTCATGCGTTTATACATTCTCACATCGAGGTCGGCGGTTTTATATACGGCCCTTGCATCACCGTCCTGCAGGTTGCACAAGCGCAACGATAAGGCCTGTTCGTTAAGCTTCTGCAAATTGGTTGTGGCCAGGTTAATTTCACGTTCAATGCCGGGCGGGATAACATACGGCACGGGGGTGCGTTTGCCATTTTCTTCAATATTTACTGTTGAAGCATCGAAAGTGGTTTCGTTGAATCCGTCTCCGGGCACATATTCACCGGCTGCCAGAAGCGAATTATTAAATTTCCGCCACTGTCCTCTAACCAATTCCAGTGTGGCAAAGCGACAATACACAGGTTCGTTGAAACCTTTGAAAAACATCCTCATAAACCTGATAGAGTTAAATCCCTGTATATTACCAACAGTTTTATCGGGGCTTTTTACGGGTATTTTAAATTGATACCAGTTGACGGTTTCGGTGTTGCCGTTTTTAAGTGTTACCACAGCGGGATATACATCGGTAATGTAATTTTGCCCTACTTGCATCCTGCTTGGAATAAGATCCACCCTGTACTGGTAATACCTT
>JAKIYU010000199.1 GCA_022708385.1 Bacteroidota bacterium
GGTTTTAAATGCTTTATATAACCTGCAACTAACTGATGAAGAATATTATAATTACGCCCGACAACTGGGCAGCGATTGTTCCTTTTTCATAAATAATATTCCACAACTGGCTTTTGAAAAAGGAGATGTGTTTAAACCTGTACATATAACTTTGGCCGGCTATTATCTTGTCATTATAGTGCCCGATATTTCAGTTAACACGGCCCAAGCATACAGCAGAATAAAGCCCCAGAAGAGCCGCGAATCCTTAAACAAAATTATAAACCTGCCCATACAGGAATGGCGTTATGAGCTTTACAACGATTTTGAATATGTAATTTTTAAGATTCACCCCGAGATAGCATCCATAAAAGAAGCCTTATATAGGCAGGGTGCAATTTATGCCTCTATGAGTGGAAGCGGTTCGGCAGTCTATGGTATTTTTGAAGAAGCCCCAGCATTAGATGGTTTTGATAAATATTTTATATGGCAGGAAAAATGTCAGATTTAATAAATCCTTTTATTTGTTCTTTATGCATCTTACCGAAAAACCATAACTTTTATTTTCCCTGTTAGTGTTAATATTGTTTAAATAATAATAAAGAGTCCGGCAAACTGCAAAGCGCGTTGCAGTTTCAGTTGCAGTCCAAAAGTTACAGATTTCTCCTGCATCGCTGTAAACACCATCAATATCTCTCAATCCGCATGGCAGTGCATTAAACCCGAAAGCATCAGTACCGTTACCATTATCCTTCCAAAAAGACTTTGACTACTAAATTTGTTAAATCAAAAAGTTGCATTTATAACTTGAATTCAGCATTAGTTTACAAATGCAAAATAAAGAAATGCAAAGTGCTGTAAATCAACGAGAAATAACCTAATTCGGGAGTACATAGAACAGAATATTTTACTCCCGAATTATTCCCTTTTAATATGCTTTAAAATGGTGTTTTTTGACCATACTCCAAACAAAAAACCGCTGTTAATTCATTAATTTACAGCGGTTTATACTTTTTGGTTTTTCTTACTGGCGGAGAGAGAGGGATTCGAACCCCCGGAGGTATTACCCTCAACGGTTTTCAAGACCGCCGCAATCGACCACTCTGCCATCTCTCCGCTGCAAAAATAATGTTTTTTTTTAACAAATTTCAAATTTTGTTCAGAAGCATGAATTTTTAGTTAAAGTACTGTTTTTCAATTAATATAACACACATAAACTTGCAGATTATGACCTTTTCCTGATTTGAAACCTCATATTTGAAACGTTTTTTGTATCTTTACATGGCTTATTGATTCCTGCAACTTATTGCAAAATTTAAATATTTGCCTTATGAAGAAGCCATTTTTAATGCTTACTCTAACATGTTTACTCATAACAGCTTTTAAACCGCTTTTTGCCAAAAAATTAAAAGCTGTTTTCTCCTATGCAGCCTTCAATACTTTACAAGATGGTCCATATCTTGAAACATATCTTCTAGTTGATGGTAAAAGCGTGAACTATGTATCTAATGCAGAAAATTTGTACCAGGCTGTTATTGAAGTAACACTGATTTTCAAACAAAACGACAGTGTGATAACTTTTAAAAAATACGAGCTTAACAGTCCTGCTGCTGCAGACACCTCAAAAATAGAGTTCAACTTCCTCGACCAACAGCGCGTACTACTCCCCAACGGCACCTATGACCTTGAACTTACCATTTCCGATAAAAACGCCGCTGGAGAACCGTTTACAAACGTGGAACGAATTACTATAGATTTTCCCAATGATAAAATTTCAATATCCGACATACAAACGGCCGAATCGGTTAAAAAAGCAGAAAAAACGGGCATCCTTACCAAGTCGGGATACGATATAATTCCATACATTATAAATTATTACCCTAAAAATGCTGAAAAAATTACTTTTTATGCTGAGATATACAACGCTGCAACAATTCTGGGAAAGGATGAAGCTTTTCTAATTAATTACTACATCGAATCTTGGGAAAATCAAATGCCTCTGAGCCAGTTTAACCGCATGAAAAGAGAAACAGCCAGAGACGTCAATGCCTTTATCGGTGAATTTGTGCTTAAAGAATTGCCAACTGGAAACTATAACCTGGTTGTTAGTATTAAGGATAAAAATAACGAAACAAAATCTATTGGCAAACTCTTTTTCTACCGTTATAACCCTGACCTTAACTATGCGGTACAGGATTTTCAGAATATTGATCTTTCTACCACCTTTGTTTCTCAAATCAATACCCCAGACTCAATAATTGATTGTATCAACAGCCTCTATCCTATTTCCACAGAGCTTGAAAGGGTTTATGCCCGTAATAACCTTAAAAGGGATAACCTTAAAGAGATGCAAAAATTCTTTTACGGTTTCTGGCACAGCCGCGATGCCCTGAATCCTGCTAATGCTTGGCAGGCCTATGCAGCTGAAGTACAGAAAGTAAACAAAATATATAGCACCGGCAACCGCAAGGGATACGAAACCGACAGGGGACGCGTTTATCTGCAGTATGGTGCACCCAACAGCGTAACAAAAAGCGAGTTTGAACCCAGCGCCTATCCCTACGAAATATGGCACTATTATTCCCTCCGCAACCAGTCGAACAGAAAATTTGTTTTCTATTCGCACGAGTTTGCTACCAACGACTATGAACTGATTCATTCTGATGCTTTAGGTGAAATAAATGACCCCCGCTGGCAGATAAAAATCCACAAAAGAGACACCCCTACCCACTCGCTTGACCCTGAAGATGCCGAAAAACACTGGGGAGGCAGAATACATGATAATTATAAATACCCCCGGTAGGTTTTATTAAAAAATTAACGCTATTTCCTCCATAAAAGAATATCTTTGCATCATCAATATAAACTGATGCCTCAGAAAACAGCCATCGTTATTTTAAACTGGAACGGGAAAGAACTCCTGGAACGTTTTCTGCCTTCAGTGATTAAATTTAAGGATGATAACTCAGAAATCATTATCGCTGACAACTACTCAACTGATGACTCGGTATCCTTTTTGAAAGCCACTTACCCGCAGCTGCGTCTCATCCTAAACGACAAAAACTATGGCTTTGCAGAGGGTTACAACCTGGCACTGAAACAAATCGAAACCGAGTATTACATTCTGCTTAATTCCGACATTGAGGTTACCGCTAACTGGGCTAAAGGCATCATTGACTTTATGGAACAAAACCCTGATGTAGCTGTTTGCCAGCCAAGGATACGCTCTTACAGGGAGCCGGAACTGTTTGAATATGCCGGTGCCTGTGGTGGATATATTGACAAACTTGGCTACCCGTTTTGCCGCGGACGCCTATTCCAATCTATTGAAAAAGACCATGGCCAGTACAACGACATCCGTGAAATTTTTTGGGCTTCCGGAGCCTGTTTCTTTATCAGAGCTAAACTTTTTCACCAGGCAGGGGGCTTCGACGGGGATTTTTTTGCACACATGGAAGAAATTGATCTTTGCTGGCGTTTAAAAAATATGGGACACAGGGTTTTTGTGTACCCTGATAGCATTATTTATCATGTGGGTGGTGCCACACTTGACAAGATGTCGCCACGTAAAACCTTTCTCAATTTCAGAAATAACCTGAGCCTTATTTATAAAAATATTCCAGGTGATAAACTCCACTCTGTTCTTTTTAAAAGAGTATTTCTGGATATGCTGGCAGCTTTTTCCTTCATATTCAGCGGTGGGTTCAGGCACTTTGGGGCAGTAATCAGCGCTTATTATGCCTTTTATAAATCCCTGAAAAAAATACGCTATAAAAGAAAAGCCATTCCCCACCATATGTCAGTTGCATTTATCGTAAATCTATTGTAAAAAACTTTTACCTGCGAAAAATCAGAAAATTTTCAGCATTTTCAGTCACCGATTTTTCTTGATGCAAAATGATTAAGCAGGGCTTCAATAGCCAGATTGTAAGAAAAAAGTCCAAAACCGGTGATGCAACCGATTGCCTTGGGTGCCAGCAATAATGTATGTCTGAAATCTTCCCTTTTGTAAATATTGGAAATGTGTACTTCTATAACCGGTATCTCGACACATGCTAACGCATCGCGTATGGCCACCGACGTGTGGGAATAACCTCCCGCGTTTATAATGAGAGCATCGTAAGTTTTTCTGCCCTCATGTATCATGTCAATGATTTCACCCTCTATATTCGACTGGTAATATGAAATATTAAGTGCAGGAAATGTTTCCCGAAGTTCTGTTAAAAATTTTTCAAAAGACAAGTTGCCGTAAACATTAACTTCCCTTTCGCCCAACAAGTTCAGGTTTGGGCCATTTATTATCAGTATATTCATGGTATTACCTAATAAGAGTTACTGTCCCTGATTTCTTTTGGTTGTAACTTTCAATTTCATTATAATAAAGCAACCAGGTATAAACGCCATCGTAAGCTTTTTCTCCGCTGAATGTTTTGCCGTCCCAACCCCTGTTAACGTCGAATGTTTCATATACCAACTCACCCCAGCGGTTAAATATCATCAGGTGATAACCCTCATTGTCGAGGCCAACGCCAACCGGCAGGAAAACATCGTTAAGGCCGTCGCCATCGGGTGTGAAAGCATTGGGAATATATAGGGTAAAGACCTCTTTGATAAAAATCTCATGCGTGGCCGTGTCAGTGCAGCCGTGTTCAGTCTCAGCTATAAGCTCTACAATATAAGTATCGCCCAAATTGAAAGTGTTGAAGGCATTAATGTGCTCGGATGTATTGCCATCGCCAAATGTCCAGTGTGCAGCATACAAAGTTGTAGAAAGGTTGTCGAAATAGACCATCTGGAAGGCTTCTGGTTGTTTGGGATTATAAGTGAATTCTGCCTCAGGTTTGGGATAGACCGTAATCATATTGGATTGCGTGGCAGAATTGACACAGCCAAAATATGATGTAGCAGTCATTGTAACACTGTAGAAGCCATAAGTCTGGAACGTGTGCACGGTCGTATTACCTGAACCATAATAACCATCATGGAAATACCATTGATACGTTTGCCCCTCCTGCGGGTTTGTCTCGGTAAATGTAACAGTAAAAGGTTCACACCCGAAGGTCTGGTCTGCGGTAAAGTTAGTGGGAGGTAAAGGCATGACTGTAACAAAGATGGTATCTGAAACAGTAATAAATCCACAGCTGTCAGTTACCGTTGCTATATACGTCATGTCCTGTTGCGGGTAAACCACCAGTGGCGGTGTTCCCACAGTGCCATC
>JAKIYU010000200.1 GCA_022708385.1 Bacteroidota bacterium
TACCACGCCAGCTTTCAATTCCCCTGCCCTGAAAAGCTACACCAAGACCTATATCAATTCGAGCAGTTCCAACACCGATACCGAGCAGTGGCTCGACAATCTGTACTTTGGCACCCTATATTATTGGCGCGTTAGGGCGCGCAATGCGGTGGACACATCATCATGGTCGGGTATATGGACTTTTACGACAAGAGATTATGTTACCCTTTCGGCGCCTTCAAACGGGCAGCTCAATGTATCAGTATCGGGTATTACACTAAACTGGAATGCGCATTATGGTATTACATTGTACCAGATGCAACTCGACACGACCAATATCTTTAACAGTCCCTCACTGGTAAATATAACTAAGGCTTATATTAACACCTCCAGTTCAAATACCGACACAGAACAGCACACAGGCGTGCTGTTAGCCAATACGGTGTATTTCTGGCAGGTACGTCCTATAAACGCTGTTGACACCGGTGCATGGACTGCATGGAGTTTCAGTACGGGAAGTAATACTATTCTCATGCCATCCGTACCAGTACTGAGTTTCCCTGCCAACGGGGTATCGGGTATCAGCAACAACACCACACTTATTTGGAATGCGGCAACCAATGCCACTTCTTATGAATATATTTACAGCACTTCTCCCACATTCAGCGGGGTTTTTATTCAATCCACCGCCCAAACACAAGCAACCATAAGCGGATTGACTACCAACGCGACATATTACTGGAAAGTTCGGTCTAAAAACGGCGCATCGATATATTCCGACTGGTCAACTGTATGGACATTCAATACCGGAACCGCCTGCACTACCTACGACATATACGAAACCGTAACTGTGTGTTACGGCGCTTCTTATACATTTCCCGACAACACAGTACAAAACAACATTACCACTCCAACAAGCCATACGAGTAACCTCCTGAGTATTTACCAATGCGACAGTATTATACATACCACTGTAAACGTGAACATTATTGATGTATCAGTGAGTGTAAACAACAATACCCTGACGGCAAATGCAGGCGGCCTGATTTACCAGTGGGTTGACTGCAACAACAATTTCCAACCGGTAAACGGTGCCACATATCAGGCTTTTACACCTGTTAGCAATGGTATGTATGCCGTTGAAATTACCAGTGGCAATTGCACCCAAAGGTCTTCATGTTTTACTGTAACCACCGTTAACACAGAGGAAAATTCAGATTTATATGAGCTTATAATTTATCCCAATCCTGCCACCGAAAAAATTTCGTTCTTACTTCCCGAAGGAGCATCAGAAGTTAATCTCAGAATATTTAGTTACACAGGGCAACTGGCCGTTTCAAAAGTATTCAGAAACACCCAGGCAGAAGAAGCCAGTTTTTATATGGCAGCTGGACTTTACGTTGTGGAGATGACCTTCAACGGACATGTTTACCGCGAAAAAGTCGTTGTTCAAAAATAGGGTCTGTAAAATTGACTATCTTTGCCAGAAAAAAGATATGGGAAATATTGTTGCGATAGTGGGCAGGCCAAATGTAGGCAAATCGACCCTTTTCAACCGCCTCACAGAAGAAAGAAAAGCTATTGTTGACCCTACCAGTGGTGTAACGCGCGACAGGCATTATGGTTTTGGCAACTGGAACGGCAAGAATTTCTCTGTCATCGACACAGGTGGGTATGTCAATAACTCGGATGACATTTTTGAAGAAGAAATAAAGAAACAGGTGGAGCTGGCTATAGACGAGGCATCTGTAATAATTTTCATGACGGATGTTGTGGAAGGATTAACCCCTATGGACGAGGATATTGCAGCGCTTCTGCGTAAATGTAAAAAAACGGTGGTTATTTGTGTCAACAAAGTGGATAACAGCATGCGGCAAAACGACGCCTTTGATTTTTACAGTATGGGATTCGATAAAATCTTTGCCGTATCAGCTACTAATGGTTCAGGCACAGGCGACCTGCTTGATGAAGTGGTAAAACATTTTACCAGCGAAGAAGAAATGCTGGAGGAAGATATTCCCAAAGTAGCCATTGTAGGCAGACCCAATGTAGGCAAATCGACTCTCATCAATACCCTGACAGGTGAAGAGCGGCATATAGTTACACCCATTGCAGGGACTACGCGCGACTCCAACTACACCCGTTACAAAAGCTTCGGGTTCGATTTCTACCTGATAGACACAGCAGGTATCAGAAAAAAAAACAAAGTAACGGAGAACATTGAATTTTATTCGGTTATGCGCTCTGTAAGAGCCATTGAGCAGGCAGATGTGTGTGTTGTCCTACTGGATGCGCAGCATGGTATGGAAAGCCAGGATCTCAATATTTTTTCGCTGGTACAGCGCAACAATAAAGGCGTGGTGGTAATGGTAAACAAATGGGACCTTGTTGAAAAAGAGACCAATACGCATTTAGCTTTCGAAAAAGACATCAAGGAACGCACAGCTCCTTTTACCGACATACCCATATATTTTATTTCAGCTTTACAAAAGCAAAGGATTCTAAAAGCTTTTCAGGGTGTGGTTGACGTTTATTATAACAAGACCAGGCGTATAAAAACATCAGAGTTAAACGACAATTTGCTGCCACTCTTTCAGAAAAATCCGCCGCCTGTTTATAAAGGCAAAGAAATCAGTATAAAGTACATCACACAACTGCCTTCCAAGTATCCTGCATTTGTGTTTTTCTGCAATTTACCTCAATATGTAAAAGAACCCTATAAAAGATTTGTAGAGAATAAAATACGTGCGATGTACGATTTTAATGGGGTACCTGTAAATATATTTTTCAGGAAGAAATAGCTTCTTCAGAAATCCACTTCTTTTTCGAGTTTCCCTGACTCATTGTAGAATTTCCATTTGCCTGTTTTCATATCATTTTTATAGAAACCTTCATAACGCACTTTGCCATTCTCGAAATAGGTAACAGACCTGCCATCATTAACGCCATTTTTAAATTCGGTTTCGCTCCATTTATTACCATTTTCGTAATAATACACCCAGAGGCCTTCACGCTTATTATCTTTGTAAGCCCCCTCCGTTTGCAGTTTCATGCCTTTATAGTACGTTTTTTCGCTTTTCAGTTCCTTTTTACCCCCGCTTTCATCATAAAACCTTACCACACGGGGTGAGCCATCGTCGTAAATTTCTTCGGTAACCTGGGTAAGTTCATGCTTGCAGGCTGTAAAAAAGACAAAAAAGATGCAGGCGAGCAGGTATGCAGGTTTTATTCTCATATAAAAAAGATATTATTTTTTCTTATTATCATATTCTTTGTTAAGCATCTCAAGGATTGGTTGTGTGATATCGTGCTTTTCGCTGGCATATAAAATACCACTGCCCTTTGAATAACCCAGAATATAATCATATTGATTTTCTTTATTGTATTCTTTAAGCGTTTCCAGAATTTTGTTAAACAGGTCGTTCTGATGGGCCATTTCCATCTCAAGTAATTCGTTGGTAAGCTTTTCCTTCAGCGCGAGCAATTGCTGCTGCCTCTGTGTCAGGTCAGCTTCAATTTTCTGGGCCTGGTCGGATGAGATAGCATAAGATTGAACTTTTTTCTGAAAATCGGCCACATCCTGTTCAAACTTTTTGGCTTTTATAGCCATGTCTGCTTCCATTTGTTTTTTTCGCTCTTCCAGTTTCTTTTCATAGTCATCGAACAGTTTATACTGGTTCATGATGGTATCGGAATTAATGAAAGCAATGTTCAGGGGGGCACCGTCGGGCTTTACTAAGGCCGTAGTTTTATTTATGCCGTTTTTATTGTTTGAAAAATATATAATAAATAAAATAATAACACCCACAAAAGTAAGGAGGCTCATGGCTTTGAAAATGAGATTCCATGTACTTGCACAACAAGTTTCTTTCTTATTGTCGCAACAATCGGGTTGCACCGGCTGACTGATTTCAGGGGTATTAGCTTTTTGGTCTTGCTCTTCTGCAAAACTGTCCTGATTTGTATTTTCTTCCATTTTGTTTTTTATTTGATTAAGGAGCAAAATTAATTAAATTTAAATGAAACGGCATACACAAAGTGTTGTATTTTTGTTTGTGCAATACAGGCATCATGACAAAACGCAAGCTGTTATTTTTTTTCACATCCTCTTTTCCCTACGGCAAGGAAGAGGCTTTTATAGAAGATGAAATACATGTTTTATGCGCAGCTTTCGACAAAGTGGTTATTATTACCAATAATACTTTAGGCAGCATAAGGCCGTTTTCAGATAATGTTTCCATTGAATATCTGCCCTACGATCTCAGTGCTGTTGAAAAAATATCAGCATTACAATGGTTAGCGAGTAAGATGTATGCCCATGAAGCGGACTTTATTAAAAGCGTTTATAAATTAAAAATCAGTCCCATTCTAAGAAAAATAATGCTCACCAGCCTTTATAAGGCCCGTAAAACTGAAAGGTTTATTTTAAAATTGCACCGGAAATATGCACAAGCTCATGACACCTTGGTACTATACAGTTATTGGATGAACGACATGGCCTTAGGTTGCGCCCTGACAAAGACACACCATAATAATTACAGGTTTGTTACACGGGTACATGGCTGGGATTTGTATGCCGAAAGACACACACCGCCCTACTTGCCTTTCAGGGCATTTATTGCCGAAAAAGCTGACAAAGTATGTTTTATATCAAAGCAAGGACTGGCCTATTTTAAAAACGCCTATAACATTTCAAAAGAAGACAATCTGGAAATTAATTACCTGGGCAGCTGCCCAAGAAAATTACATCCCTTCAAAAGAGAGTCCGACAAGATACGCCTGGCCAGTTGTTCATCGGTTATACCGCTCAAACAGCTCGACAAGATAGCAGAAGCGATAAGTCTGATTCCACCGGATTTTGAGGTTGAGTGGACCCATCTGGGAGGCGGTACTGATTTGGAAAAACTCAGAAATACAGCCATGAGGCTTTTTTCGGGAAAACCTCATATACAATTTCATTTTACAGGCGCCCTTACACATAACGAGGTTTTACAATTTTTCGACACACACCACATTGATCTTTTTATCAATGCAAGTCGTTACGAGGGTCTCCCTGTGAGCCTCATGGAAGCCTTTTCGTATGGCATCCCCGCTATTGCACCCAATATTGGGGGTATCAGCGAAATTATCGACCACGGCATTAACGGTTTTATCTTCAATCCCGATGCACGCCCACACGACATGGCCGAAAT
>JAKIYU010000201.1 GCA_022708385.1 Bacteroidota bacterium
AGTAAGAAGAATTGGACTTTGGGCTACTGCCCACCCCCCCATTCGAGTTCTACTCCATGAATAAGCATGGTTCTGGTCAACTCCTAAGCGCATTAGGTTTTTTTTCACACTTCACACTTCACACTTCATACTTCAAACTTCATACTTCACTCTTCCTGAGCCCTCTACAAATGTATAACCTCCCCATAAGCTGCTGCTACAGCTTCCATAATTGCTTCCGACATGGTGGGGTGGGGATGTACGGCCTTAAGGATGTCGTGGCCGGTGGCTTTCATCTTGCGGGCGGTAACCACTCCGGCTATCATCTCCGTAACATTTTCTCCTATAAAATGAGCCCCGAGCCACTGGCCGTCTGCCGCATTGAAGATTACCTTAATCATGCCATCTCTTGCTCCTGAAGCCATGGCTTTGCCTGAAGCAGTAAACGGAAATTTACCCACTTTAATTTCATAACCGGCTTCGAGGGCTTTCTTTTCCGTGAGGCCTACTGAGGCCACTTCGGGTGAACTGTAGGTGCAGCCAGGGATATTGCCGTAATCGAGAGGCTCGGGTTTTAGCCCTGCAATGTGCTCAATGCAAATAATTCCCTCGGCTGAAGCCACGTGTGCCAGAGCAGGACCTTTCACCACATCGCCAATGGCGTAGTAACCTTCCACATTTGTACGATAGCAGGCATCGGTGTCAATTTTACCGTAAGTAGTGCTGATACCACAATCTTCCAATCCTATATTTTCGATGTTGGCCACCACGCCCACCGCCGATAGCACTATGTCGCATTCAACGGTTTGCATGCCTTTGGGAGTCCTGATATTCACTTTGCATAGGTCATCCTCGACGATTACATTTTCAACAGCCGAGTCGGTAAGTATTTTCATGCCGGCTTTTTTAAAGCTGCGGTCGAGCAGTTTCGATATTTCTTCATCTTCAATGGGCAGGATGTTGGGCAGGAATTCCACCAGGGTTACCTGTGTGCCCAGTGTTTGATAAAAATAGGCAAACTCAGTGCCTATGGCTCCGGAACCCACCACTACCATGCGCTGCGGTTGTGAGGGCAAGGTCATGGCTTCCCTGTATGAAATGATTTTTTTGCCATCCTGTTTAAGACCGGGCAGTTCTTTCGAGCGCCCACCCGTGGCTATAATGATATGTTTAGCCTCATAGAGGTTTTTTTGCCAGCCGGCCTCTGTTACTTCGACTTTTTTTCCGGGTTTCAGGCAAGCTGTACCGTTAATAACAGTGATCTTGTTTTTCTTAAATAAAAACTGAATGCCTTTACTCATACCCTCGGCAACTCCTCTGCTGCTTTTAACAATGGCTTCAAAGTCGGCTTTGGTTTCTCCGTTAATGCTAATACCGTAATCAGTGGCATGTTTAAGATATTTAAAAACAGCAGCGCTTTTTAATAAAGCTTTTGTAGGGATGCAACCCCAGTTAAGGCAAATGCCACCCAATTCTGCCCTTTCGATAACGGCTACTTTAAACCCTAACTGCGATGCACGTATAGCGGCTACATATCCGCCGGGGCCGCTCCCGACAACTATTATGTCAAATGAAATATCCATAAAACCTGTTTTTATAATTTCTGAGCAAATTTATAAATATTCGTTAATAAAAACAGGTTCTTAACTGCATAGAAATTTTCAAAGAATTACTATTTTTGTACTAATGTTAAGTTAAGTGTCATTCTGAACGCAGTGAAGAATCTATTTTTTCTGTAAATGAGTTATTTCGCTTCGCTCAATATGACAAAAAACGATTAACTTAACACTAAATCATTTTTTATACAAATTATGCTGACCTCATACCCTGTAAAAATACTTTTGTTGCTGGAGCTTGCCGTGCAGGGTGAACGCGCCCCGCTGGAGTGGCTTCTCGAAAACGGCTACCCTGAACTGGCTGCGTTTGCCAATGCCATTCGTAAAGATAGGGATGCTTTTGTGTGGCTCATGCGTCATGGTTACCCCGATTTGGCAGCACTAACAAGTGCCATTGAAGATGATTACGAAGCCTATAAATGGCTCAAGGAAAACAACAGAGATTTTTACATAGTGCTGGCCGATGCCGTGCAACCAAAGGATTATGCCGTGGAATACCTCAGAGAAAACAAACTGGAAATATTCCTGCGCCTGTGTGTGGTTATAAAAGCCGTTAAAGACCAACAGGCCGACGATGCCTGGGATTATCACAAATCGAACCCCTATAGTTAGTTTTTAAAAGCTGTACTTCATTTTAAGAAAGACCTCATCGCGATTGCTCAGCTTGCCAAAGGATGTTTTGCTGCTGCCTTCAATAATCCTAACTCCAATGCTGAACTGAGCATTGTCTATACCACTGTAGGTTAATTCAGGCATATAAATAACAGCATAACGGTTCTGAATATCGTTATAATCATCAACAACCAAACAGGCATTAGCTGGCGACAGCTTTAGTTTTTCGTTGAATAGGGGGCAGTTAAGGCTCAATACATAGTAATCGTTCAGGTCGTTGCCCTTTTCATGCACAAAACCGTGCAGGTACTGCATGTTGAGGTACCAGCCGTTTTTAAAAGTGTAATCGAAACCGGCTGCAACTTTCACATAAGGTTTGTCATCAACGGTTACGGAGTCCTGTTCCATCAGTGTCAGCCCCATTAGCTTCATGGAGGTTTTGTTGGTGATTTTTTCAGGAATAAACAAAGCGGCTTCGCCCCAGATACCTATGTTAAAAACAGAGCCTGCAAAGTCACCGCCTACAATGCGCATACGGGGATATTTAATCTGCGACCTGACATCAATAGTTATGGTGTCGCCATTGAGCGAAAGCGGCTTAATATCCGTCTGAAAAGGTGAGGGTAAAATGTCTCTGCCTTGAGTGTAACTAACGGAGGTGTTGAAATTTCCGAAAGGCTTTTCAATTTTAAAAGCGAAAATTGAATTTTCTATATTTCTTTCGGGCAGGATAAGGGAATCCGTAATGTTGTTGTATTTCAGGTAGAGCAGGCTGCTGTTGTTCATTACCGATGCCGGCAGGTTGAAATCGGGCATGAGGGCTGTAACCAGGCTGCTGTCGGGCGCCAGGGTGGGAGTGTAAACCGGTACAAAGGCCCCTGTAAATGTGAAGTCATGTAGATAATATACGGCTTTGATACTGTTAGAGGCCAGGTGACGTCCGAAATCCCACAAATCCTCCATATCGTAGGCGTTGATATTGTCGGTAGGGTTGAGTTTGTCGGCAGTACCCCAGGCTATACGCTGACGGCCAATTCTTATGTCAAGTGCCGGCGACAGGAATCCGTACACTTCAAAGTAGGCCTCCCGCAAGTCCGCATCAATGTTTTGAATATACTCTTTTGCTGACAACTGGCTGTAGCTGTTAAGTCGTGCATAGTTCAGGCTTCTGACCCACAACTCACTTTTAAACGATGACCTGTTGCCTATGCTTATTTCAGGCGCCAGCGACAGCCGGTATTCTTCCCACGAAAAGTGGTTCTTACCATTGTAAATATTCAGGCGGTTGTCTGTCAGAAAGGAACCGTTCCATTTCAATGCAGGTGTGGCGTTGGATACAACCGGTGAAATTTCCGTTACTTCGTTGGCTTCTGTGCCAACCTCTGTAACCAGTGTGTCGTTCTGAGCCATCAAAGGGACATATAAACACAAGATGATAATAAATGAAAACAAATACCTTGTCATATTATATTTCATATTTTAATTTCAACTCTAAACTTTCAACTCCAAACTTCACACTTCACACTTTTTACACTGAGCGAAGTCGAAGTGCACACTTCACACTTCTATCTGGTCAAATACCTTTCTGTAAAGAAATCTTCAGACAGTTTGGTGTCGAATTTCAGGTTTGAAAGCTCCATTTTGGTTTTTGTTCCCGACCTGAGGTCTTCGAGTATCGTTTGATGGGCCATCAGGTATTTTCCCACTTTTTTTATGTTACTGTTTGTCATTTTCTTGACCAGTTTTCCGTTTTTATCATAATATTCCAAAAGAGTAGGATAATTGTCGGCACTGCGAACCGTCATGTTTATTTTAGAATACTCAGATTTATCAGGGTCTTTGGGAATCAATTCAAGCACATAGGCTTCTTTTTCGTTTTTTAGTATTTTAGGGTTGTACTTGTCGGTGTACTTCTTGGCTTCCATATCTTCGTATGTATAGTCTGTACCGGCAAATTTTGTGTTTTTGACATGTCCTGCCACTTTACGGGTTTTGCCAAAGGCCGGCATATACATCGTGAGGTTATCGTTTGGCAGCGATAAGAAAGCTATACCCTTTTGGTCGGCAGGGGAAGTGAATTTGGTCATACGTTTGCAGCAGCCTTTCTGGAGCATGGTAAGTTCGCGTACACTTTCGTTTCCTTTTTTATCGTAAATGGTAATTTTTATTGTAAGTTCCTGGTCCTCAGGGGCGTTTAAAACCTTATCCACTTCTGTCAGGTATTTATCGGCCTCCGATTGTGCTTTAATCAGTGAAACACTACCGAGTAAAATCAGTAAAGTGAGTGCTGTAATTTTAATTTGTTTTTTCATAATTAAATCTCCTTTAAATGATGTTATTTATTAATTTTTTTTGAAATATTAATTCTGAACAAACTTATTATTGCAGGCATTATTGTCAATGCTCCAAATCCCGAGCAGAACATGGTTACGGCTATAAGAATGCCGAATTGCTGTAAAGGGATAAGATTGGCAAAAAGTAAAACAAGAAACCCTAAAATTATAGTAACAATGTTGATAACTATGGCCCTTCCTGTTGCCTTATATGTTTGACTGATTGATTCTTCGATGCTGTAATTTTGAAGCAGATAATTTTTGTATGAAGTAACAAAGTGAATGGCGTAATCGATACCTGTACCGACAGTGATGCTGGATATTAATATAGTGGCAATATCGAGTGCAATACCAGTAAAACCCATAAATCCAAAAATAATGGTTATCGAGAAGAACAAGGTAATCATACCGGTTAAAGCCCCTTTAAAAGTGCCAATAAGCAAGCGCATTGTAATAAAAATAAAAATAAAAGCTAAAATAGTACTTTGAATAAGGTTGTTCATCATACTATCGTCGAGGTTAGAGTAAATGGCTTGCATACCTGTGGCTTCAAATGTCACATGCGCATCAGAGTATTTTTGAACATAATGGTTTAT
>JAKIYU010000202.1 GCA_022708385.1 Bacteroidota bacterium
GGCCGCCGAAATGATAGCCGCCATGTACGACGCCTCGCTCGATGCCTTTAAACCCAACAACTGGTTCTTCGACATCTACAGCCGCTATTATGCTAACCTTAACTGGGAAACGGCCGGCATGTTTGGGACAAATGCTTCACAGTCTTTTACTAATAATAGGCCTCAGAAGTATTTCTATGGCAAACACTACGACTATCTTAACTGGTTCGGTTTCTATTTTAGGGGGTATTATTACGATTACGATTATTATTACAGTTATGATGATGCCGAATACGACCAGGTAATGGTCATGTCCGAAGTCACAACAAGAGAGAGCGGCGGGCATGGCCGTTTTAAAGCCTGCAAACGTAAAGCCGACAGCAATATGGCCTACGGTGCGGGCAGGGCTACAGCCGGAGATGTAACCGTTGTAAAGGATGCCATGGAGGCACCACCCCCTCCTGCGGAACCTGTTACGGCAACGGGTGAATTAAGAGGGGCTAAAAACGGCAAGGATTTACCCGAAATACAAACCCGCTCCAACTTTGCCGAAACAGCCTTCTTCTTCCCGCAGCTGCAAACCGACGATGAAGGGAATTTAATCATTAAATTCACCATCCCCGAAACTCTTACCAAGTGGAAGTTTATGGGCTTTGCCCATACCAAAGACCTGAAATTCGGGCAAATTAAAAAGGATATTGTGACTCAGAAAGAACTGATGGTTGTTACCAATGCCCCGCGCTTCCTCAGGGAAGGTGATAAGATTACATTCAGCGCCAAGGTGTCGAATATTTCCGATAAAGACCTCAGCGGCCAGGCCCAACTGAAGTTGTTTGACGCCCTTACGATGAAACCTGTTGACAGCCTGCTGAAAAACACAAACACCCTGCTCAGCTTTGAAGTAAAAAAAGGGCAGAGCGCTTCCCTGTCGTGGGATATTGAGATACCCGATGGGCTGCAGGCGATTACCTATAAAGTGGTGGCAAAGGCCGGTGCCTTTTCCGACGGGGAAGAAATGGCCCTGCCCGTGCTTTCGAACAGGATGCTGGTAACCGAAACCATGCCCCTGCCCATCAGAGGCAAGCAAACAAAGGAATACAATTTCACCAAACTGATCAATGCACAGTCGTCGTCCACCTTGCGGTCGCACAAGCTGACCCTTGAGTTTACGTCGAATCCTGCCTGGTATGCTATTCAAGCGTTGCCCTACCTGATGGAGTATCCCTACGAGTGTTCCGAACAGGTTTTCAGCCGTTTTTACGCCAACAGCATAGCCTCGCATATTGCCAACTCCAGTCCTAAGATTAAAGCTGTTTTCGACAGCTGGAAGAATATCACCCCCGACGCCCTGCTTTCCAACCTCGAGAAAAACCAGGAGCTTAAAGGACTGATACTTGAAGAAACCCCCTGGGTACTCGATGCCAAAGACGAAAGCCAGCGCAAAAAGAGGGTGGGCCTGCTGTTCGACCTGAACAAAATGGCCAATGAACTGGATGCCGCCCTGAATAAGCTTATCAAGGCCCAATCTCCCAACGGCGGCTTCCCCTGGTTTAAAGGCATGCCCGACTGCCGCTATATTACACAGCACATCGTAACAGGTTTCGGACACCTCGACCACCTTGGCGTGAAGAATGTGCGCAACCACGGCAGAACATGGAACATGGTGAACAGTGCCGTAAAGTATCTCGACAACCGTATTGATGAGGATTACGAATATATCAAAAAATGGCATGCCGATGATATGGATAAAAACCACCTGGGGTACGAGCAGATACAATACCTCTATGCCCGCAGCTATTTTAAGGATGTAAATATGGCTGCCCGCAACAAGGAGGCTTTCGATTACTTCAAAGGACAGGCTAAAAAGTACTGGCTCGATTTTAACCGCTATTCGCAGGGGATGATAGCCCTGGCCCTGCACCGCTACGAAGACCAGGTCACCGCCATGAACATTATCAAATCGCTGAAAGACAACGCGCTTACCAGTGATGAAATGGGCATGTACTGGAAAGATATGAGCGGCGGCTGGTACTGGTACCAGGCCCCCATAGAAACACAGGCCCTGCTGATTGAGGCCTTTGATGAAGTGGCTGGGGATAAAGTATCTGTAGAAGATATGAAAGTATGGTTGCTGAAACAAAAACAAACACAGGACTGGAAAACCACCAAAGCCACTGTGGAAGCCTGCTATGCTTTGTTGCTCAGAGGCGCCGATGTGTTGGCCAGCGACCAGCTTGTGGAAATTAATATAGGCAATATAACCATTGACCCAAAAAAGCTTGATGGCGTTAAAGTAGAAGCCGGCACGGGCTATTTCAAAACATCGTGGTCGGGCGGCGACATCAAACCCGAAATGGGGCATGTCAAAGTCATTAAAAAAGACGAAGGTGTGGCCTGGGGTGCAGTTTACTGGCAGTACTTCGAGCAATTAGATAAAATAACACCGGCCGAAACGCCCCTCAAACTCGAGAAAAAGCTCTTTGTACAACGCAATACACCCACAGGACCCGTTATTGAACCCATTACGGAACAAACCGCGCTGAAGGTGGGCGATAAGATTAAAGTGCGCATTGAACTGCGCGTTGACCGCGACATGGAGTTTGTGCACATGAAGGATATGCGGGCTTCAGGCTTTGAACCGGTTAACGTCATTTCGCAATACAAATACCAGGATGGCCTGGGCTATTACGAAAACACCCGCGACGCAGCTACCAACTTCTTCTTTAACAACCTGAACAAAGGCACCTATGTATTCGAATACCCGCTTTTTGTTACCCACAAGGGCGATTTCTCGAACGGCATTACCACCATTCAGTGCATGTATGCACCGGAGTTTACGGCCCATTCGGAAGGGGTGAGGGTGAAGGTGGAATAGGGGAAGAAGTGCCTAAAGTTTAAAGTGTACTAAAGTACTTAAAGTTTGGAGTGTGAAGTTTGAAGTGTGCACTTCGACTCCGCCAGTGTAAAAAGTGTGAAGTGTGAAGTACTTAAAGTTAGGAGTGAGCTAAAGTGCCTAAAATATTTAAAATACTTTTGTCAGGTATTTCATTTTAGGCACTTTAGCTCATTTTAAGTACTTTAGTTCACTTATCTCAGTTTATATCTCAAATTTTTTTATACAATACATTTGTATTGTAAACGACTGCTAAACGTTTATAAACACTTGTAAGTATTTATAAACGCTTAGGGTTGGAATAAGCCAGAAGTTATGCACAAGCGGAACAAACTAACAACACTACAATCTGACAATGACCTATAAACTTGCAATGACTTAGGACTGAAAATTAAATTATCATGACACGACAAAGCAGAATAAAAGTTTGTTTCTTTTTGGCCGACACACGAAAATTTAAAAGAAATTCAGAACTAAAAAAATTAACAATAAAAATTAAATTATATGGCACATTTAGCTTTTGCGACCACACAAGCCGACCTAAAAAAAAGCCAAAAGAGCCATTAAACGATACGATGTAAAGATTTGACTAAAAAAAATGAAAATAATTTGTTTTGTGAATTAAAATATTTAATACTTTTGAATTTGAAATAAAAAAAATGTTTAACAAAAAAAGGAGGTAAATACACAGACAAACCTGTTCAAAAAAAATTGAATTAAAATAAAAAGCGTTAGCTTTTATTCTTGCTTTCAAAATCTCGCAAGTTTTCAATGCATCAAGAATAATAAGTATAACGCTCACGCCAAAGGCGTGGGCTTAACTTATTTGATGCAGCGGCTTCGCGAGAGCCATGAAAGCGGATATGGTTACTGTCCCACGCTTTTTTTATTTATTAATGCTTTGGGGACGGAAGCAAAAATTAAATAATAAAATGAAAAAATATTTACTTTTTATTTTGTCAATTACGTTATTTTTTGTTTTAAATAATAGAATCTCTGGGCAAGAATTAAATACAAATCCTCAAGAATTCACTAACATAAATAATGAAAGCAATAAAAACTTTGAAAAACTTTATTCTTTATTTATCGAAAAGCAAAAGAATCCACTACTAAGCTCACATACAGAATCATTTTTAATCGAAGATGTTGTTTGGCAAAGAATGTATGGTGAAAGAGAGTTTGTCCTTTCACCAATTATTCAAGATGTTACTGAATATAACAATAGTATTAGGCAGTTAGATGACATACAAAACAATATTATTAAATCAAAGTTTAGCTTCGTAAAAGTTCCTGTTACTCCATTAAGCAAAATATTACTACAAAATATGTATATACGTGTTCCTTTATATGTGAGTGATTCTGTAAACGTATTTATACCTGAAATAGATATTGATATTTTGAAAGACAATCATATTGAATACAAGTATTTAGAAAATTATGGGAAAACACATACTGTAATAATTGAAGAAGAAAAAAGCACAAAAGCGACAATTTATAGCGAAGGCTTTGAATCCAACATAGTACCAGGTACTTTATATTCTTCTGGATCAAGTAGTTCAAAAGATGTATACTGGGGCGATGTTAATTGTTGTGCAAAATCTGGTTCATGGAGTATCTGGTGTGCAGCAACAGGAAGTGATGTACAAACACAATATATGTGTTCTTCTTGCTCCACAGGGGAATATTATAATAATATGAATGCATATGTTTACCCAAATAACAACACAAATATTAGTAATTACACAAATGTTACTTTTAGCTTTTATATTAGATATGAGACATTTAGTAATGATATAGTTCATCGATATGAAAATGTAAATGGAGCTGGTTGGGCACTAAATCTTATAGAATATTCAGGTAGCTCTAATAATAATTGGATATATCAATCAACGTCAGTAGGTAATTATAGTACTTATAATTGGAAATTTGATTTTGTTTCAAACGCAATATCTAGTAATAAAACTGGTGCATATATTGATGATTTGTTAATTACTGGTACACCTATCAATCAAGCACCAAACATAAGTATATCATACCCAGCTAATGGGCAAACTTTTACTACAACTAATATTACAGTATCGGGTACTGCCAGTGATCCCGATGGTTCTATTTCTTTAGTACAAGTACAAGTAAACGGTGGTAGTTGGCAAAATGCAAGTGGCACATCGAACTGGTCAAAATCAATTACTTTACAATCTGGTAGTAACACAATTAATGCAAAGGCACAAGATAATAATGGAGCT
>JAKIYU010000203.1 GCA_022708385.1 Bacteroidota bacterium
CATCTGTGTCGTTGTCGGCTACGGGAACGGAATACCAGTAACCCTTTGCGGTAACCCTGTCGGGAGCAATACCTTTTTTTAGCAGGAAATTACGCACGGCATTTGCCCTGTCCTGCGATAGTTTTTTATTCAGTTCCTCCCCCCCTACATTATCGGTGTGGCCAGATATCTCAATGACCAGGGTTTCTTTGAACTTCATTACCTCATAGAGGTCGTTGAGGGCTTTGTTGGATTCGGGCTTCAGTGTGGCTTTACCTGTGTCGAAAAAGACATTCTCGAGCACATAAGTTTTGGGCAATTCAAGTTGTATGCTTATGTCGGACACAATCTTCCCCGGACTGGCAGGTATTTCGAGGTTCGAATATTCCTGGTCGGAAGTGTATTCGCGGTACATAATCTTATAGGTGTCGCCCTTGGGTACTGTAAGGGAAAACTTACCCTCAGCATCGGATACTCCCTTGTAGTTCACACCTGTTTTTTGCGCTATAAAAAGTATGATATCCCCTTTGCGGGGCTTCTTGTTAAAATCGGTCACCTTTACATTCAGCAAAGCTTCATTATCGCCCGGTGTGATGGTCTGTGAAAAAATAGCTGTGCTGATAAACAATAAACAATAAGTAATTATACCTTTCATGAATAAAAAGATTTTATTTTTGTGCATTTAAAATTAACGAAATAAAGGATAAAAGATGTATTCTTTGGTAAAAAAATTTTTATTTGGTAATATTTTTTTCATTTTAATCCCTTTCATCAACGCTCAGGTAAAGCCCAATCTAACAATTGAGCAATATATCGAATTATATAAGAATACAGCTATTGAACACATGAAACAATACCACATTCCTGCCAGTATCAAGCTGGCTCAGGGCATACTCGAATCCTCATGGGGTAACAGCGAGTTAGCTTATTTGGCGAATAATCACTTTGGCATTAAGTGTCACAAAGACTGGATTGGCGAAACCTTTTACAAAGATGATGATACTAAAAACGAATGTTTTCGCAAATACAAACATGCCGAAGAATCTTATACTGACCACTCGCTTTTTTTAACTACCCGAAACAGGTATGCTAAATTGTTTGAATTAGAGATTACCGATTACAAGGGCTGGGCAAAAGAGCTGAAAGAAGCCGGATATGCCACCAACCCGAAATACCCCGAACTGCTTACCAACCTCATTGAAAAGTACAACCTCAATCGTTTTGATACCGTGAGTGTTGTGCTTGCCGATATTAGACCCGGCAAAAAGCCTGTAGCCGACACCAGCCATGTTGTTGTTAACCGACCTGTAAATCAGGTTAAAAGGCAGGTATTGCTCAACAACCGTGTAAAATACATCCTGGCCCGCAAAGGCGACACATTTCAAGGACTGGCAAAAGAACTACAAATGGGTTCATGGCAGTTGTGCCGCTACAACGAAACAAGTAAAAACACCAGCCTTAAAGAAGGACAGATTGTTTACCTGCAGCCCAAGCGCCGTCGTTCTTTCGAATATAAGGAACATATTGTTAAAGAAGGTGAAACACTTTATGAACTATCGCAAAAATACGGCATCAAAACAAGGCATCTGCTAAGGCTCAATCCCGAAATAAGTCCTGATGGGGACATTGAAAACGGACAACGTATCAGATTGCAGAAGGAGAGGAAATGAGGCATGGGAAAAGGCTGAAAAATTATTAAAAAATATCGAATGACGATTAGCGAAGGAAGAAGTAGGAAAGGGCAATCCCGAAGGGATGACATTATTAAAAAGCAATAAGCAACGGGTGTTATAAACCCTGAAAGGGTGACATCAGCGTATAACTTACAAAGGGATATCAAAAGAATGTCTCAACTCCGGAATTCAGTGAGTTTCGGTTCTAACCTGTCTCTCGGGTTTACACAGCCACAATCCTGATTTCGGGTGCGTGCTGCAGGTGTTTTTTTACAGTGCAAGCATTAGCTGAATTGAGAAGGGCCTCCCTGTATTTTTCGGGGAATCCCTCAGGCAGTTTCACTTCAATATCAATACCGCTGATACGGTGTTCTTCCCTGTTGAAGTTCAGTTTCTGCACGATGCTGATACCGCTGGCATCCAGCCCGCGCTGATTGCAAAACGACTGGATGTAAAACCCTGCGCAAGTACCGATAGACGCCAGAAATAAGTCGAAGGGAGACGGGGCGGAATTTTCGCCACCCGCCTGAACGGGTTGGTCGGTATTTATGGTAAAACCTTTGTATTCCGCACTGACTTTGGTGTTTCCGTTAAGTTTAATGATAATATCCATAAGGGTAATAATTAATTATTTTTCAAGTGTAACCTGTAATTCATCTGCTTTGTTTTTAATAAGCTCAATGAACCACTGGGGCGCCCGCATGGGCTTATAGGTAATGCTGTTGATAAAGGCCAGAGTGGTCTCGCCCACATTAAGCAGCTGGTTGGTATCGTCGTTATAAATCTCGTACTGAAAGGTCATACGCGTGTTGGGTAACTTATGCAGCATGGTAACAATGCGGAGCACATCATCGTAACGGGCAGGCTTGAGATACCTGATGCTCATTTCGACCATAGGCATCATGCAGCCCTTTGCTTCCATATCCTTATAACTCACGCCCAGTCCGCGCATCATCTCTGTACGCGCGACTTCGAAATACGAGGCATAATTGCCGTAATACACGAACCCCATCTGGTCTGTTTCGGCATAGCGAACTCTTATTTTGGCAACTGTCAAATACATAATTAGTGCAAAGTTAATGTAATAATTCAAAACCACAGGGGCCTACAGTCATTTCAATTTGATTGCCTTTTTGAATACAACGGCTACCGAAGACGGGGCTAAGCGACTTGTCCTTAAGGCAAGCGGGAAGCGTCAAAGTTATTTCCTTTGCTTGTATGTCCTTATTAAAAACAACAAGAACACCTTCGTTAAAATAGGCACGTGCAAAGGCAAGTGTTTTTTCATCAAACTTAACCCATTCAAAATGACCATAAAGAAGGGCCATGCTACTACGCCGGAAATGAATAAGCCGGCTTACGGTTTCCTGCAACTTTTTCTGATGCTTGTTTAGGTTTGTAAATCTCATCATCCTGCGGTTGTCGGGGTCATCGGCACCAGCCATGCCAATTTCGTCGCCATAATAAATAACAGGTATTCCGGGTATGGTCAAGTTAAACGCCATAAACTGGGCCATTTTAGTATAACCAACGGTATCTGTAATTTCAATTTTTCTTTTCCATGCAGCTTCTTTGGCATTTTCATCGAACCGCAAATCGCCACTGGCGAGCGAAGTAAAACGAGGTAGATCATGATTGCCTGTGATGGTAC
This sequence comes from Bacteroidota bacterium, assembly GCA_022708385.1. Classification (GTDB taxonomy): domain Bacteria; phylum Bacteroidota; class Bacteroidia; order Bacteroidales; family PXBB01; genus JAKIYU01. The sequence continues at coordinate 3,304 of JAKIYU010000203.1, forward strand.
CCATAAGATTGTGGTAACCATAATATTTCAGTGACTGAGAAAGAGAGCGGAACAGCCTTGTAAAGGGCTCATTGTTCTGTGCAAAAACAGCGCGGGCATCGAAATAGAGGTTAAAGTCGAACTGACCATCCAAAAGGCCATTACCTACATAAGAGCCTATTAACTCTCTGCTGCCAAAGGTTTCCCCTATCTGCAACACATTTTTGTTCTGAGGCACCACAACCTCTTTCTTAAGCCTCAAAGTCATAGCACGCCAGAACTCGGTGGGTATATGCTTTGTAGCATCGTGCCGGAAACCATCGAGGTCGTATTTAAGGAGCCAGTACAGGCCTATGGCTGTAACAGTATCGATGACTTCCTTTTTTGTAAAATCGAAGCTGGGTAAAAATCTGTCGAACCAGGTGGTAAGGCGATGTTCGTCCCATTTACGTATATTAAGACCGTCTTCCAGTTCAAGTTTGGTAGCCCACTGCGGGTTTTCTTTGATGATGGGGTTATCTTCATGCACATGATTGGCTACAAAATCAAGGATGACGTTTATCTTTTTCTTATGAGCGGTTTCGACCAGCTCTTTAAGGCATTTTTCGGAGCCGAGGCGGTAGTCGATATGTGTTGAATTTACAGGCCAGTAGCCATGGTAGCCCGAAAATTTGCGGTGGGGCTCGGGAAATTCGTTGTAGGCTTTAAGCGGGTTTTGCATAAGCGGCGACAACCAGATGGCTGAAATGCCAAGGCTATCGAAATAACCTTCGTTCAATTTTTTGATGACGCCAATCAGGTCGCCTCCCATGTAGTTGGCCAGAGGCGCCACATCGGCATCCCTTACAGGTTCGTTGTTGTCGGGATCACCATCATAAAACCTGTCGGTGAGGAGGAAGTAAAGCACCTGAGTTTCTTTTTGCGTTCTGCAGAGTAAAGCAGGGTTGGTAATAACTTTACCTTTAGAGAGGGGGATAAGCATGTCGTTACCTTTGCCGGAAGCATTTTCTGCATAAACGCGAATATTTGAATATTCCATAGCATAAGCTTCATGAGGAATTGCAATGCTAATTCCTTCTGCTGTTCTTTTCACAAATTGTTTTTCAAGCTGAAAGTTCTCCCAGAGCACATAAAAAGCGGTTACTTCGTTTTTAAATAACACCTCTAGCGAATCCTCTGTCAATTTTCCGGTTCGTAAAAGCGGTGGCGGTAAAGTATCGGGCAGATTGATTTTCAGAACAGAATTAAAACCACCCATGTTATTACTTACAGTGTCAGTATTGTTTCTGTCAATCATCCATGTATCATCGTTTACAATAAGGTACTGATAGATTCCAGGCTCGAGCATAAGGGTGGTTTGCCAAATACCAGCTTTTTGTGTTAAAGGTGTCAGAACGGGATTCCAATTATTGAAATCTCCTGCCAGGGCTACTTTGGAATACGTTTTACCCAATGTATTATAGGTATAAGTATATTTCATCTTGTCCGATCTCTCGAGCAATACAGTATAGCGGTCGCCTTGCACCCACAGGTTCATGAGCGAGTAATAAGGCAGGGCCTCATTGCCACAACTCAGGAGAATCGTTCCGGGCACCTCTGGGACTTTTATGGCGTTAATTCCCCTGCTGAATGTAACCGAATCAATGTTTTCGGTATTCATCACATAGTCCTGCAAAAAAATGCGTGTGGTGTCGGGGTTAAGCCGGACAGGTTTAACAAGGCCGTAAATAGCAGGATGGAGAGGATAAACGGGAGCCGGTTCAGGTTTATGACAGGTGGTAAGTAAAACTGGAAATAGA
>JAKIYU010000009.1 GCA_022708385.1 Bacteroidota bacterium
CTCCTGAACAGTATTGTTAAGTGTAAACTGAAGCTGTCGTGTATCGCGTGTATTAAAATGCCATTGCAATTGAGTACCTGCCGGCACGGTTACATCGCCTGTATTGATAAAGATTTCGTCTTTTTTGTTCAGATACGGGGGATACACAGCCCTGATGTTGAAACCGAGGATAACAGGGCGGGGGAGGACACTAAGTGTGTATTCACCAGAATAAAAACCCGCAGCATAAAAACGGAACAGAGTGTTTTTTTGTACTTTTTTAAAAACAAAGCGGTGTTCCGAAGGACTTATTTTATGCATCAGAACAAGACCGTCTTCAGTTTCCAGGTAAAGTTCGGCCGGCAGGGCTTCCCCGGTAACACCCACAGCAAGTTCGAAATCTTCATTCTGCAAAACCTGCAGGTTTTTATTAAGCAAATTAAAAGCAAAAGGCATGGGTTTTTCGAAAGCGGTATTATAATGTATCAGACGTCCGGCGGGAGCTGTTATGATTGAAGGCGCAGCAAGTAAAACCAGGCCAATCAGAACCAAAGGAGGTAAAACATACTTGAGATATTTTTTATTTTCTCCGAAATTGACCGCTTTTTTAAAAGGAAAAGGTTTTAGTTGCTCCGTTTTCTGAGCTATTCCTGCTGTAATAAGCTCAGTCATTTGCTTATGGGTAAGTTCGAGTTTTTTCAATTGCAGCACATTCAGCAGTTTATCGCCAATTTCAGGAAAATGGCGGCCAATGATACGGGCAGCTTCTTCGTCGGAAATAATGCGCCCCAAGCGGTAGATTTTTAAAAAAGGCCAAATTACCCATCGTATAAGAACCACAGTATTGAACAAAATAAATGAGAAAAATATTACAGCCCGCCACGTGCTTACAAGATAGGCAAAATATTCAATGGCTGTGATAAGGATAAAAAGCATGAACAACGACGACAGGCTGTACAAGCACCCGCGAAGTACTTTGTTTTTGTAGTACTTGCGGATAAACTGATCCAGTTTGGCTATTATCAGACTGTAATCGTCTATCATTTGCAAAATATTTTTTAAGTTATGTTATTGAGTAAGCCCATAACGAAATCCCATAAAAATAATTATACAAATTTACGAAAAATATTCGGCATTGAGGGCATCGTGTTCCTCGTGAGCTTCTGTCCAGAGATGTACCAGGCTATCGAGCTTCTGTTTCAGATTTTCGTGTGTTTTAAAAAGGTCGGCATAAGCAGTAGCAGAGAGGGATTGATTGGGATTGGCAAGCTGATGTTCTAAATCTTTCAACTGGGCCTCGACAGAGGTTATGTCATCTTCAAACCTGGCGATTATATTTTTGATTTTACGTAGTTGCCTGTCGGCCTCTTTTTTCTTTTCCCGGTTAATTTTATTTTGTGATGGGTTTTTATCATTCTGGGAGGATGGGAGAGGGGAGGAGGGGGGCGCCTGGAGCTGGGAAAGGGTGTTGATGTTCCTGCTTTTAAGAAAATCGTTTACATCGCCCAGGTACTGTTTTATTTTTTGGTTTTTAAACTCAAAGACTTTGTTTGTGAGACCTTGTAAAAAATATCGGTCGTGCGATACGATGATAAGTGTGCCATCGTACTGCATGAGGGCTTTTTTAAGAATGTCCTTGGCTTTCATATCGAGGTGGTTGGTGGGTTCATCAAGCACCAGCAGATTTACGGGTTTAAGCAGCAAACGTGCCAGGGCGAGACGTGATTTTTCGCCACCTGAGAGTACTTTGACTTTTTTTTCGATGGCATCGCCGCCAAAAAGAAAAGCACCCAGAATGTTTCGTATTTTAGGGCGTATTTCACCAACGGCCACATCATCAATTGTCTCAAATACTGTTTTATCGGGATTAAGCAGCTCTGTTTCATTTTGGGCATAATAACCCAGTGCCACATTATAGCCTGTTTTGCATAAGCCCTCGCAGGAAAGGTCGCCAACAATGATACGCGACAAAGTGGTTTTTCCTTCGCCGTTTTTGCCTACAAAAGCAATTTTATCACCCTTATCAATCAAAAAATCAATTTGGCTCAGCACCACTTTGTTATCGTACTTTTTGCTTAGATTTTCGGCTTCAATTACCACTTTTCCCGAAGATGGGGCAGGAGGGAAGCGAAAATAAATGCTGCTTTCGTCTATAAGGTCAACCTCTACTTTTTCGAGTTTTTCGAGCATTTTTACACGCGATTGCACCTGTTTGGCCTTTGTGGCTTTGTAGCGAAAACGTTCAATAAACTTTTCGGTCTGGTCAATGAACTTCTGTTGGTTTTCATATTCGGCCTGTTGCTGTGCAATACGTTCGTCGCGTTTTTTTATATAAAGCGAATAAGGGACATCGTAATCGTATAACCGGCCATAATTAATTTCGACCGTACGCAGACTGATGTTGTCGAGCAAAGTCCTGTCGTGGGAAACAATAATAACAGCGCCGGGGTACTTTAGAAGAAATTCCTCAAGCCATTGAATGGATTCAATATCGAGATGGTTTGTAGGTTCATCGAGCAACAGCAGATCGGGTTTTTGAAGCAATATTTTAGCCAGCTCAATGCGCATGCGCCAGCCACCGCTAAAAGTGCCAACGGGCAAATGCAACTGAGAAGAGTCGAAACCAAGGCCCAGTAAAATTTTCTCTGTTTCTGCGTCCACTGTATATCCGCCAAGGAGGGCGAATTGTTCATTGGCGTTGTTTAAAAGGCTGATGGTATGGGCGTAGGTATCCGAGTGAAAATCGGTCAGGTTATGAAGTAATTTATTGCACCGGTCGATAGTTTCTTTTAATGACTTTATTTTTTCAAAAGCATTTAATGTTTCTTCAAACACGCTCTGGGTGCCCTTAAATGAAACTTCCTGTGGTAAAAAACCGACACTGGTGTTTTGTGGTATAGATATACTGCCGGCATCGGGCTTTTGCATGCCGTACAACAGGCGCAACAAGGTGGTTTTGCCCGCGCCGTTTTTGCCAACCAAGCCAATGCGGTCGCGTTTGTTTATAATAAGGGTAACATTATTGAAAATCTCTACGCCCGAAAATTGCAGAGAAATATTGTTGAGGCTGAACATTATTTGGTTACTTATCTGTCATTTGTTTTTTTTATCTCAGTATAAACCGTCTTAGAAATTTCCTGAATTACAGAGGTCATGTTTTTCAGATTATAACCTTTTACCATGACACATAAAATGTAGTTGTTATCGGGGAAATAGACGATACCGCAATCGTGCAGCTGCATCAGTTTATCATCGCTTATCTGGCCGTATTTGTGAGAAATAATTATATTATCGTCAATGCCTTTTACAATGCCTTCGTTAAAATCCGTTTCAGAAAGATAATACAAGGCGGTTTCAGAGTTTTTTTCATTAATGTAGGTGGAATTATACAAAACCCTGAAAAAGGAGGCAAAATCTTTGGTGGTTATTTGATATGTTTTTCCCTTTTGTGGGGCCTCAATGCCAAGGTCTAGAAAAACTGATTCTACAAATTCTTTTTTGTGATTATTTATAAAATCATATAAAAACTCAGCGGTTTCATTATGAGAGTGTATAATCATATATTCCACCAAATCAAAAAGATTGTAATTCTTTTGACCTGTTGCCGTTTTGGCGGGAGACATTTCAGAAAAAACGCCCAGAGTTTCATCAAAGAAAAAAGTTTTTTTAAGCACTTCGGGATAGGCTTCCGAAAATTTAAAAACGGCTATCATCAAGGGAACTTTATTAAGACTTGCGGGAATGAATTTTTCCTTTTCATTTATGCCAAACCATGCACCATTGTTGAGAAAACGCAAATAAACCGAAATTTTTTCTATTGAAGGTTTTTTGTTTAATTCATTTATTTTATTAATAATGATATTTTCTATTGCAGGGTTAACATAAGTAAAATTCGGGTTACAATCGAGAAGAGGGTTTGTAAATTTACGTTCTGTTGAATGTGAACGATAAGGTTTATTTTCGTTTAATTTATTCTCCAGAAAATATTTATTAAAGAATAATTTTTCGGACAAAACGCCAAAAATAAAAAAACAAATACATAAAAAGATGATAATGAAAGCATTTTGTATTTTCATTTTGTATGAATTATGTAATAAATAACTATTTAGCCAGCCATTGGGCGGGGTCGAGAAAAACATCACCTTTCCATATTTCGAAATGGAGTTCTGTTTTCGATTCTTCGGCATTGGTGTGAACCATACCAATATCCTGTTTGGTTTTAATTTTATCGCCTTGCTTTACATAAATATCATCCAGCTTGGAATAAACACTGTAATACTCACCGTGGCTTATTATAACAACGTGCCTATAAACAGGCATTTCAATAACCCGTACAACGGTGCCATCGAAAACACTCCGGGCTTTCGAAGCTGCACTGGTGGCTATATCTATACCTTTATTATTAATCTTAATACCAGGTATAACAGGGTGAGGATTTTCGCCAAAATTACTTGTAATAACGCCACGGAGCAGGGGCCAGGGCAGTTTTTGTTTATTCAGGGCGAAATTTTTTGAAAGGGCTTGTTCTTCGGGTGTCAGTGTGAATGTTTTGGCTGTGGGGTTCGATTCTTTGGCTCTTGCCGACGCTTTTTTAATTTCTTCGGCTATAATAGATTCTATGGTTTTTTGAAGTTTTCGGGCCGCTTCTTCTTTTTCTTTTATGGTGCGCACCAGTTCTTGTTCCTTTTTTTGTAGCGAAGAAACGGTTTGTGATTTTAACTGGCGTTGGTCATCAAGCTTAATTTTTTCTTTGTTTTGCGATGACAGCAAATCCTTTTTTTCTCCCAACAAACCTTCAAGTTCAAGAATTTTTTGCGACAATTCGTGTTGTGTAGCCAATATTTGTTCGCCCTGTTTTTTGCGGTATTGCGAATACTGCTGCATATATTTCAGCCTCATGTAAGCCTGGTTAAAGTCTTTGGATGCAAAAATAAACATAAGTTTATTGTTGGCGTTACGATTGACATAGGCATGGTATATCATCTTTGCATATTGCTCTTTCAGCTCAGCCAGATCTTTTTTCAGAATCTCGACAGTTTTGTTATTGGAAGCAATTTTATTGTTGATATAATAAATTTCAGAATTGATGTTTACAATGAGATCTTCGCGTTGTTTTATTTGCTTATTGATTAAAACAAGCTGATTAAGCGATGCCTGGGTGTTTTTTTTGGTTTCTTTGAGCAACTGGTTAGTTAAGGCTATTTCTTTTTCAATTTTTTGTTTTTCTTTTTTGAGTTTTTCTTTGTTTTGTGAAAAAAGCCCTTGCCCGGTTAACAAACAGATAAAAATAACACATAGAATAAATTTTTTATAACTCATTGTTATTGAGACATTGGTGTATAATTCGCAGGAACAACAAACGAAAAGTTTAAATCGTTTTGAAGCACTATTTTTTCAATATTTATTTTAACGACCCATTTTTTATTGGATGTTTCCATGCTTCCTTCAATATGATGTGCAAGCATACGGCTGTTTAAAGACTTAAAGTCGGAATACAGCCATTCAAATTTATATTTTTCTTCGGTATCAGAAAAATAATTTTTAATGATTTTGAAAGATTTACAGTCGATATAAAGCTTTTGAATCAGGGCCAAACGGCTGTTGTTGTATTTATTGCGAAGCTTGGCGCGGTGCTTATGCGACAGGCAATACGTATTGGAAGAGGTTGTTAAAGCCAATGAGTCCGCTTCAAAATGTGGGAAATCGTTACCGGTAATTACAGCCTGGAGCATGTTAAAATCCATATCGGCGCCAAGCAGGGTTTTAAGATAATTAATATCGGATAAAAAATAGGTATTGTTCAGTTTGTTGATAATTTTTACCGAATCCTGGGTCATACAAAAACGCAGAGCTTCTATACCCAACATAGGAGATACCGAAGCCCAGATAATGCTGTCGTTTTTCATTCTCACGGTTGCCGTAAACGATTGCGTTTTGCCCTCCGAAATAATTTCTATACGTGTTTTAAATTGCATATTGTTAAAAACAAAAGCCTTGTCGGCCATATACCATAATACAGAATCGACAGAAAGGCCGGATGCCTGTGTTCCCTGTTTTATCGGGTGGGTTTTGCACGCAAACAGCAGCACTGTAGAAAGAAAAGCGAAAAATATAACCGGCAGATTTTCTCGTTTCATTAAAAAAGAAATTAAGGTATATACGATTGGGAATCAATTTTATTTTTCAGTGTGTCGGAGGGATTGCCGAGCTCTTTCGATTTTTTCCATTGTTCCAGGGCGTTTTCTTTTTTATTCAGTAAAAAGAGGATGTCGCCATAATGCTCAAGAATGATGTAGTTTTTATCGCCTTTGTTGGCTATTGCTTTTTCAATCCATATAAGCGCATCGTTATATTCGCCAAGCCTGAAAAGAATCCACGCATAAGTATCCTGATATGATGAAATGTCGGGTTTTATTTCATTTGCTTTTTTCGACATGTTTTTTGCCTTGTCGAGTTTTTCGTTGCGCAGTGAAAGGTAATAACTATAATTATTAAGTATGCCTATGTTTTCGGGAGCTATTTTCAGCGCATTTTCAAAAGCCGCATCCGATTCGGGATACTTTTTTAAATGATTGTAACATTCTCCCAGATACATGTAAAACTCTACGCTTAACTTACTGTTAAAAACAGCATATACCAAACCATCGGTAAAAACAGCAACGGCTTGGTCGTATCTTTTGAAATGGAATTGGGCATAACCATTGAACAAATACAATAAGGCTTGCTCGGGATAAAGCTCAAGAGCTTGTTTGCTTAGCGTATCCAACCCATTGTAATCCTGTGTTTCGGAAAGTATAAACAACAATTCTTCCCATACGGGATAACGGTTTTTGTCCAGTTCAATGACTTTTAAAAACATTTCTTTTGCTTGTTGTAGTTTTTTATCGCGACTCAGAAAATCAGCATAGATAGAATAAACTATAGCATCTTCGGGATGTGTTTTAATAAGTATGTCGAGCAATTCGTAGGCCTGTCGCAGCAAAGAACCACTCCTGTTATTTTCAGTTGAAGAATAGTAATTTAATAAGATTTTGATTTTTTTATCGGTGTTAACATTAATGTTTGCAAAAGCCTTTTTTAAATTATCAAAATACAATTCCTGATTTCCTGTTTTTTGGTAATAATCGGCCAGCGCCAAATGTATATCTTCGTTCAGAGAATCATTTTTAAGAATATCTTCGTATATAGAAAAAGCCTTGTCTTTTTTGTTGGACGACAAATAAATATCTGCCAGCATAATACGATGCTTTGTCTCAGACGGGAAAGCCTGAATTAATTTTTTTGCCTCTTCAATGGCCTTTTCCGGTTCTCTGTTATAAAGATATATGGTTTGTTTTTGAACAGACAAATCTTCGTTAATGCCAATAATTTTTTCGAGCTGGTTATAAGTATTAATAGCATCGGCATAGCGTTGCGAAAACAAATAAAGCATGGCCAGTTCGTAATAATAATCAGTTTTCTGAGGGTGATTCCTGATGAGCTTTTCGTATATTTTTAAAGCGTTGGCAGGCTGCTTAAGGTTGCTGTAAATTTCGGCCAGCAGTATCTGATACCATTCGTTTTTAGGGTTTAAGGAAACGGCTTCTTTGGCCAGAATAAGGGCGTCGTCGTACTTTTTGTCCTGCGACAGAATACTGGCCAGCTCGTAGTACGACACATCGTCTTTGGGGTTTTTGCGAATACATTCGGCAAACAAGGCACCGGCTTCGGAATAATTACCCAGTATTTTTTGTTTATTGGCATCAAGAAAAATACTTAGGTGCGCTTGTTTTTGTTGGTCAGAAAGATCTTTGCCAGGGCTGTCCGAAATATCCCTGCGTTTTATTAAATGGCACGAAAAGAAAAAAGTGCATAATAAAACAAAAAGGGGTATGAGAAATTTATTTTGGGACATTTATTTGTTTTTTAATTTACCGGAGCCTGAGTACATAACGCCCCGCCATTGGTTTTATTTTTTTTAACTTAGAATGGTATAATCGCCTATGCTTACTTCGTTGTATTTTAACTTATATTCCACGTAGTTACCTATCATGGAATTGTCGATATTAACATTCGACAGTACCGCATTCGACTGAATGATGCTGTTGCTGATAATGGCATTTTCGATGCTTGTATTGTCGCAAACCGAAACAAAAGGGCCGATTACCGAATTTTTTATCCTTACATTTTTTCCGATGTAACAGGGATTTATTATTACCGAATTATGAAGCTGATAACTATCGTCAATCAGCTTTTCATTTTTATGTATATCGAGAATGCGCTGATTGGTATAAACGGTGGCATCTTTATTTCCGCAGTCGAGCCATTCATCAACTTTTTCGGTTGAAAAAACAAGTTTTTTATTTTTCATGTTTTCAAGGGCATCTGTAAGCTGGTATTCGTTGTTTTTACAAATATTGTTATCAATAAGGAACTGCAACTCGTTTTTGAGGTTTTTGCCATCTTTAAAATAATAAATACCTATAATGGCAAGGTCAGAAACAAACGTGGTCGGTTTCTCAAAAAAATCAGTTATAATGTTGTTTTCGTTTGTTTTTACCACACCAAAATTCTGGGGATTTTCGACCTTATGCACCCATATAATGCTGTCTTTGGTTCGGTCGAGGCGGAAGTCGGCACGGAAGAGTGTGTCGGCAAAAGCCACCACCACTTCACCCTCTAGCGATGGCGCTGCACACAAAACAGCATGGGCTGTTCCCAGTGCTTCGTTCTGGTAGTAGATGCGGCCTTTTGAGCCAACAGCTTCAGCTATTTTTAACAGGTCTTGTTCCACGTCTTTTCCAAAATCGCCAATGATAAAAGCAATTTCTTCAATTTTTTCGTTACAAATTTGTGAAATTGATTCTACAAGACGGGAAACAATAGGTTTTCCAGCAATTTTAATAAGCGGTTTGGGCACGGTAAGGGTATGCGGGCGCATTCTTTTGCCTTTGCCTGCCATGGGAATAATAATTTTCATAAAAATAAAGTGTAATAGTTTATTTATTTTGTTCCTGTGTGGCCAAACCCACCGGCGCCTCTTTGTGTCACTTCGAGAACAGTTACCGGTATAAGATTTACGTGGGCATGCTGTGCTATAATCATTTGGGCAATACGGTCGCCGTTATTTAAAATATAAGGGTCTTTCGATAAATTAATGAGAATGACCTTTATTTCGCCTCTGTAATCGGCATCTATAGTGCCGGGCGTATTAAGAACAGTAATGCCGTATTTGGCGGCTAACCCGCTTCGGGGCCTTATCTGTGCTTCGAATCCGGCCGGAATTTCAATGTATAGCCCCGTGGGTATCAGCGCCCTTTCTAAAGGAGCCAGCACAACCGGCGCAGTTAAAAATGCCCGGATGTCCATTCCTGCCGACAAAGACGTTTCGTAACAAGGAAGCGGGTTTCCCGACGTATTAATTATTTTTACATTCATAAGCCATTTTTATTTGTAAATTTGAACCAAAATTAATAAAAATTAATAGATGAAAAACTTTGCCCTTATTGGTGCAGCCGGATATATTGCCGAGAGGCACATGAAGGCTATTAAAGATACCGGAAATAACCTGATATCAGCCCTTGATAGAAACGACAGCGTTGGCAAAATCGATAATTATTTTCCTTATGCTGATTTTTTTACAGAATTTGAACGCTTCGACCGGCATATTGATAAATTGAAAAGGGCGGGAACCAGTCTCGATTATATGAGCATTTGCTCGCCTAATTATCTCCACGATTCTCATATCCGTTTTTCGATGCGACACGGCGCTGATGCTATTTGCGAAAAGCCCCTTGTATTAAACCCCTGGAATATAGAAGGGTTGCAGCAAGCCGAGCACCAAACAGGACGCAAGGTGTTTAATATTTTGCAGTTAAGGCTGCACCCCAGCATTATGGCATTGAAAGAAAAAATAGAAAAATCGCCCGTTGATAAAATATTTGATATAGACCTTACTTACATAACAGCCAGGGGGCATTGGTATTTTGCCAGTTGGAAAGCCGTTGATGAAAAATCGGGCGGCATACCCACCAATATAGGCATTCATTTTTTTGATATGCTTATATGGATATTCGGCGATGTGGTTAAAAATACAGTTCATGTCCTCGAACCGCAAAGAGCAGCCGGCTACCTCGAACTAAAAAAAGCCCGGGTCAGATGGTTTTTATCGGTCGATTTTAATGTTATGCCCGAAGAAATTAAAGCATCGGGAAAAAGAACCTACAGAACATTAGAAATAAATAAGGAAATTTTTGAATTCAGCGAAGGCTTTACAGACCTGCATACCGAAAGTTACAAAAATATCTTATCCCATAAAGGTTTTGGCCTTGAGCAGGCCCGTCCAAGCATTGAATTGGTATATAACATCCGAAACAATAAACCTGCAGGCCTTACGGGCGATTACCATCCTTTTGTGCTGAAAAAAGTACCGTACCACCCATTTTATCCCCAAAAATAAACAACAAGATTGATGAGAAAATTAATAATTCTAATATTCTTTTTATCGCCCTTGTTTTTTTTAAAATCCCAATCGCAGAACATTGCGGAAAACATATCGAAAAGTGATATATATGAGTTTCTGGATGAACTGGCCAATAATGGTATTATTGAATTGACCTCTGTTGTAAAACCCTATTCAAGAGCCTATATTGCCTATAAGCTCAAAGAGGCTGATAATCATCCCAGGTTAAATGCAAGACAAAGAAAAGAACTGATTTTTTTTTTAAATGATTATGGTTTGGAACAAACCAATACACTTCCTCCGGATTTTTTACCGGTTTTTATTAAAAAATATGTAAAGGGAAGCTTATCCATCAATCCACCGGGGTATTTTTATGCCGACTCCTTGTTCAGGGTTGGCATACGGCCTGTTGTGGGCGTCGAATATTTCAGTAATAACAATGGGCAGATACACCACCGTTTTAACGGGGCTGATATGTTTGCCGATATTGATAAAAGGCTAAGTGTATATGCATCACTGGTTGACAACAACGAATCGGAAATGATTTCTAAACCAAATTTTTTAACCCGGCGTACGGGGGCCAACTATAAAAAAAATGTCAACAATTCGGGAAGAAACGATTTTAGTGAAATGCAGGGAGGTATAATGTACAACTGGAAATGGGGCGGGCTGGGTTTGGTTAAGGAGCCCGTACAATGGGGCAATAACTATAACGGCGCTTTGATTTTTTCGGGGCGCACACCCACTTTTGCCCAAATTAAGTTTACCTTATATCCTGTCGGTTGGCTTAGGTTCAATTATTTTCATGGCTGGTTGATATCGAATGTGCTTGACAGCAGCCGCTCGTATTACGACTCCCAAAATACATATAGAGGCGTTTTTCATGAAAAATACCTGGCCGCCAATATGTTTACACTTTCACCGTTTAAAAAACTGGATGTATCGTTCGGAAACTCAATCATTTATAGCGACATAGGCATTCAACCTGCCTACCTAATTCCTTTCATGTTTTTTAAATCTATTGACCACACCCTCAACAGCACAAATAATAACAGGGGACAAAATGCCCAAATGTTTTTTGATGTAAGTTCCCGTCTTATCCCGCACACCCATTTATACACATCTGTTTTTGTTGATGAAATTATGCTCAGGACCATGTTCGATAAAACGCAACACCGGAATCAGCTGAGTTTTAAAGCAGGATTGAGAATAGACAATATTATTCCGAATACTGATTTTACAGGAGAATATACGCGAAGCAACCCATGGGCATACCGCCATTACATTAGCACCACCACATTTGCATCCAATACTTACAACCTGGGTCATTATCTGCGCGACAACGCAGAAGAATATTATGTAGCGGCCACCTATAAACCGCTCAGGGGACTTAAACTAAAGTTTTCGTATTGTAAGGCATTAAAAGGAGAAGAATATGCTTTTGGCACCATATCCGACACCGGCACCCCTTTTCTGCAACAAACAGTATGGCGCAACGAAACGTATTCGGCAAGTGTTGTTTACCAGATATTTAATAATGTAAAACTCTTTTCGGCATTTAATTATTCTGAGATAAATGATAAGGCAGGAATATATACCCCTGATTTTTTTAAAGGCACTCAACGCACATTTTCGTTCGGATGTTCGGTAGGGTTATAAAAAAAACCGCCTTTTGAGCGGTTTTTTAGAGAATAAATAACTTTTTTTATTGAAGGACGAAGCGGATAGGCATATTAAACTGAACACGAACAGCCTGCCCTCTTTGTTTACCGGGTTCCCATTTGGGCATTATGCTTACAACACGTAATGCTTCTTCATCACAACCTCCGCCTATACCACGTAATACTTTAAGGTTTGTAAGTTTGCCGCTGGGCTCCACCACAAAGGTTACATATACAGTGCCCTGTATGCCCATTTCGCGGGCAATCTGAGGGTATTTGATGTTTTCCTGGAGGAATTTCATGCGTGCCGGTTCGCCACCGGGAAATGAAGCGGGATCTTCAACGACAAGAAATATTTCTGCTTCCACTACAGGAGCTTCTTCCACTACAACCGGAACATATTCGACAATTTCTGTGGATTTGGTAGCCTCGGCATCTATGGTAAACTCTTCTTTAATTTCAACATTGTCTTCAACAATATTGAGAATGGTTGTGGGAGCGGGAGGAGGCGGCGGCGGCGGTGGTTGATCCTGCCGGGTAATGGGAATATCTTCCTGCTCAACAATAACAACGGCGCCCTGGTCAAGTTCTTGCAATACTTTATCGTACGACTTCCATTCAAATGCAAACAACACAAATGCAAATGCAATGACAAGCCCGATTTCGGTAAAAAGGCCTTTTTTGTTTTCCAAATCAGCCTTGGGGGTTTTCTTGTGTTCCATAGCTTTAAATTTTAAAAGGTTGCTAAATTAATAAGTATTTTTTAATATGATGATATTTTTTATTTAAAATTGTTCTTACAGCAAGTTTAAAAAGCAGGTCATTGATGCACACAAGAAACATATTCCATAAAAAAAGTTAAAAATTTAACGTTATTTGCGCTTGATTTATTGTTGGTTATGGGGTTTTCAATTAATTTTTGTAAAAACGCACGTATTTTCTTTAAAAAAATGTACTTTTGAGCATTATAAACTAACAGTAAAATTTCATCAAAAAATGACAGTAAAAGATAACCTTAAGTACACCAAAGACCATGAGTGGTTAAAGATTCTGGATAATAATGAAGCGCTGGTAGGCGTGTCGGATTTTGCACAGAGCGAATTGGGTGATATTGTTTTTATTGAAGTAGAAACCGTTGGCGAAACATTGAAAAAAGAAGAAGTGTTTGGTACCATTGAAGCGGTAAAAACAGTATCGGATATGTTTATGCCGGTAAGCGGTGAGGTGATTGCCTTTAACGAAGCATTGACTTCTGCTCCTGATCTGGTAAATAAAGACCCCTATGAAGCAGGCTGGATAATAAAAATAAAAATGACCAATCCTTCCGAAGTCGAAGAATTGTTTACAGCCGAAGCTTATAAAGGCCTTATAGCGTAATTAATACTTTTTTTTTTGCGAGGCTGTAGCGTATAGCCTCTGTTTGTTATTGTGCCATTGTTAAAATCAATTTTAAAATACAATTCAGCATGGTTTGTCTGGAGTTTGTTTATTGTTTATGTATTGTTAATCAGGCAATCATCGTTACCGAAGTTTGAATTTGACTGGGTTATTGCAGTGGATAAATTAGCTCATGGGGTTTTATTTTTTGTGCTCATTTTATTGTTGCTTTTGGCTTTTCTATTTCAAATTCCACAATGGTTTGGTAACAGGAAAGGCTTATATGTTTTAAGCGTTTTTTCGGTTTTATTCGGGCTCTTTACAGAGTTGCTCCAATTGTGGGTAACCACCGACAGAAATGCCGAAGCAACAGATGTGCTGGCCGATATTTCGGGCGTTGTAGCAGGCGGGGTAATTTTTGAATGGCTGGTGAAAAAGAAATTGATAATTTCAAAAAAATAATAAAACATCAAATATTATTACTTTTGTATTAATGATTTTAAATACAGTTATTTAAGTAAACAGTTCATATAATCGGAAAATGGAAACGCCTTTTATAGAAGCCTTGGTTATTTTAAACATCAGCGTGTCATTAAAAATGACCCTCATGCTTATAATAATGTGTGTGCTGCTGCTATGTTCGGCTATTATTTCGGGTGCCGAAACAGCCTTGTTTTCATTAACACCTGTTCAGATAGCGGAGATAAAGCATATTAAAACCGCAGGAAGTAAAGGTGTTATTAAACTAATTGAAAACCCTAAATTATTATTAGCCACCTTGCTGATAGCCAATAATTTTGTTAACATATCTATTGTGATACTCTCGAGCTATGTAACGGCCCATCTACCGCTTGAGCACCCAGTATTGGTTTTGTTTATACAAGTGGTTCTTGTAACTTTGCTTATACTGCTTGTGGGAGAGGTTATACCAAAAATTATAGCACAACGCTATGCATTTGTATTATCGCAGTTTATTGCTCGTCCTGTTTTATTTATAAGGCAGCTGCTTTACCCCTTTTCGATGTTGCTGGTAAGCACCACGGCTATTATTGACAGAAAAATTATTAAAAAAGGTATCGATATATCAGCCAGGGAGTTTTCCGAAGCCATTGAAATGTCGTCAGAACACGAATCCACCACCGACGAAGAAAGAAAAATGCTTAAAGGTATAGCCAAATTCAGCGATATAGAAGTTAAGGAAATTATGAAGGCGCGCACCGATGTGGTGTCTGTTGATGATATTATTAAAGAATCGGGTTATTCGCGTATTCCAGTTTATAAAGAAACATTCGACAATATTATAGGCATTCTGTATGTAAAAGACCTGCTGCAATACCTCGAAATGGATAATACTTTTGAATGGAAAAAACTGGTAAGACCCGCCTTTTTTGTGCCGGAAAACAAAAAAATTGATGACCTGCTGAAAGAATTTCAAACCAAAAAAACCCACTTGTCGGTAGTGGTGGATGAGTATGGCGGCACATCGGGCATAATAACGCTGGAAGATGTAATTGAAGAGATTGTAGGGGAAATAAACGATGAGTTTGATGTGAATGAGCCTGTTTACGAGAAGATAGATGAAAAAACCTATATTTTTGAAGCCAAAACATCGTTGAATGACTTTTGTAAGATACTCGAAATAGATGATGCCATTTTTGATGAAGTAAGGGGAGAAGCTGATTCGTTGGGGGGTCTCATACTTGAACTGAACGGAAAAATACCGGCGCGAAACCACAGCACACGCATAAAAAATTTCAACTTTGTAATTGATACTGTTGACAAAAGAAGAATTAAAAAGATAAAAGTCATTATAGATGCCTGAAAATGAGTAAAAAGCTGTGCCTCTTATGTGTCATTATTGCGCTGATTACCGGATGCGATAATACCTATTTCCCCAAACCCAGGGGATATTTCAGAATAGATTTACCCTCCAAAAAATACCGGCTTTTCGACTCCATTCCCTTTCCATATATGTTTTCATATCCCGAATATACGATGATAGAACCCGACAAGGAGCGTGCTGATGAGCCCTTTTGGATAAATATTCACTACCTGCCGTTCGATGCTACCTTGTACCTGAGCTATAAAAAAGTTAAAAACAATCTCAATGTATATATCGACGACGCCCATACCTTTGTAACCAAACACATACCCAAAGCCACCGGCATTAACGAAAATGTATATATGAACGAACCCGAAAGAGTTTTTGGCCTGATATACAACATCGAAGGTGCCGATGTGGCTTCGCCCATGCAGTTTTACCTCACCGACAGCACCACCCATTATGTGCGGGGTTCCTTGTACTTCAACAATATCCCCAACAATGATTCGCTCGCCCCTGTAATAGAATTTATAAAACAGGACATTTACTATATGTTCGAGACCTTTAAATGGAGAAAATAATTATTAACTAAATATTCCATTAACATGAAAAAATTTGCAGTTATACTTTCAGGATGCGGTGTGTACGATGGCTCAGAAATACATGAAGCCACCCTGGCCCTATTGGCCATAAAAAAACAAGGCGCAACTTACGATATATTTGCACCAGACATGCCACAACATCATGTAATCAATCACCTTACCGGTGAAGTGATGAGCGAAACAAGAAATGTGCTTGTAGAATCGGCCCGTATTGCCCGTGGAAAAATAGCCCCGCTCGATAAACTTAACCCAGCCCTTTACGACGCCCTGATGCTACCGGGCGGGTTCGGGGCGGCCAAAAACCTCTCGTCCTACGCTTTTGATGGCAGCGCCATGACAGTGAACCCATTGCTCAAGGAAAAACTTACCGAAGCCCACAACCTGGGTAAAGTTATAGGCGCCCTGTGTATAGCTCCGGTTATACTGGCGCATATTTTTGATGGTATAAAACTTACTATAGGCACCGACACGGGCACGGCTGCAGATATAAACAGTATGGGCGCCCGCCATATAGACACACCGTCGGGAGGCGTGGCTTGCGACAAAGAAAATAAAATATTCACCACCCCCTGTTACATGCTCGATGGCGATATTGCCCGTGTGGCCGAAAGCTGCGAAAACATTGTGAAAGCCATGATGGAAGTTATGTAAAAGAGGAGAAAAGCCCGTGCCTTTTTAGAAAAAGCCCTGTATTTGTAGTCGTTATTAACCGTTAATAACGATTTTGTTGCTGAATATCAGTGTGTTGTAAAATTGCCCGATATTAACGGTTAGAAACGGATAGGTCTCTTGCTCAGTGAAGTTTTGTGCTTATGTA
The DNA here is from genome assembly GCA_022708385.1 of Bacteroidota bacterium. Lineage (GTDB taxonomy): Bacteria > Bacteroidota > Bacteroidia > Bacteroidales > PXBB01 > JAKIYU01. The sequence continues at coordinate 16,700 of JAKIYU010000009.1, forward strand.
AATGTAAAGGCATACTTAGTCGAAATAGAGAAGTTTGTTTGAAAACTAACAATATACATATATTTGTTAAAAACAATAAAAGAACTAAAACATTTAAAAATGATTGGATATGTCATTTTTAGCAATAATGAATTACGACCAAGTCTGCCCGCTCACAACAGCCACCACACAAGACTTCGCCGAGCGGTCAAACAGTCTGAACGGTATGCTCTTACCATCTAGTCAATTAATAGCCGCTTATGTAAGTCGGTTAATTTTTAAAAAATTTCTTTACAATAACACCTTTGTCGGTATCAAATCGGATAAACATAATACCTTTAGGTAATTCTTTAATACAAATTGAGTTTTTTTCCTGCAATACTTCCTGTTTCAACAACAATCGCCCTAAAACATCATAAATTTCTATTTGTACTTGAATTGCGCCAAGTCCTTCAATTTTGATATAGTCTTTTGCAGGATTAGGGTATATTGTGATGTTAGGATGTTCATAATTAATTGATAATGCAAGTAAATCTTTAAAAAAACCGAAATATATTACCCTAATTGTATCATTATTAGCATCAATATAGTGCTCTGGTGGCATATTTATGTACTCAGTATCATACGATAATAAAGGATCAACCCAAACAAGTATGCTGTCAAAAGTTATTGAATCATTAAACCTTAAATATTGATTGAAAAAGAACGGACTTACAGGAGAGTAAGAAGTACCAACATCATACCAGTGAGTTGGGTTCACATAATTAAATAATGAATTATAAAGACATGTATCAGCAAAATTAAAGGAATTGCTATTATTCCACTTTACTTTTATTGGATAATTTTTGGAATGAACTAATATAGGAATTACTTTGGGATCTATTAGCCACTGATTATTACATGTGTTACTAAGTATCTGTTTCTTGGTGTGAAAATTTGAGTAATCATTGTTTATTAAAGCGTACTCATTTGCAACAGAATTGAAATAATTTGAAACCCTCACTTCGAACACACTGTCAAAAGGAGTAGTTTTAATATTATATTCACCAAATACACTATCCAAACCGCTTGTAGCTTGCGAGTCATACCCAACATAAATTGTGTCTTTATTTCCTGCGGAATCCTCAAATGCCAAAAAGAATTCAAATTCGGGTGTTGTTTGGGCTTTTGTTCTAAAAGTCAACGTACAGATTAGCAGGGTTGTAAAAACAATTATGAAGGTAGATTTTGTTTTCATTTTCTGTAATTCTTGTCAGTGTAAATTTACGATAAATATTTAAAGCGGCTATTCCATTTCACAAATGTTTTAGTAGTTCAGAGTCAGAGGCTATTGCAGCTAACGTGATGCTGCTTGGCACATGTGGCGGTTTTACTTGCACTTTCCTATCAAATAGCACCTAAAGTTAATAAACATATCCATACCTGTCAAGTTTGTTCCACACCGCCATTGTGCTAAGCATTGCTGTTAGGGCTTGTTAGTGTGACCTGCGTTACCACAGGGTACAAAGATACAAAATAGTTCTTTGAAATGGTAACAAAACTTTGATAAAGATGACAGACTTGCTTGTCAGAAACAGCAACGAGCTGAGCCCGAATAAAAGGAAAAAGTCAGAGGACTCACAGGAAACGAACAAGTAAGAAATGGACTGTCGGCAAAGATGTTCAGGGGTATTTACCAAACCGCCTTGTGGTGCTTGTATAAAGAGTACAGGTATTGAGCGACAAGGTTAAAGCATTGATGGTTAGTTGCCTGCCTGCCGTACAGGTAGGTACGATTAGTTAATGTATGGTGCGGATAGAGGAGTTGAATGAAAATGAACTGTCATTGAAGTGTCGAAAATAACTGTTATTGTGTCAAAATCGAGAGGGGTGCGACCTTGAGAGACAAAGTGTAAAGGCAACCTGATTACTGTTTACACGACACACGGCATTAAGACGGCAAGACCTCTATTCAGGCTTTATCAAGGAACAGGAGAACCAGAGATGTAATGTAACCTGCCTACCGTAACGGCAGTGCAGGCAGGAGCAAAACGGCAGAGAACCTGTAAGGAAATGCCAAAAGTAGCGAAGTACATCACTGGGACGGATGAAGTCGTATTAGCGAACATACCCACGCTCGGCGAAGTTTTGTTTGCAGATAGGTGTGATGGCTAACTTCGTCGGACTATAAACGTTAGTTTTCAAACTAACAAAATACGTATATTTGTAAAAAACAATAAAAGACCTAAAAACATTTAAAAATGATTGGTTATGTCATTTTTAGCTATAATAAATTACGACGAAGTCTGCCCACTCACAATAGCCGGCACAAAAGACTTCGCCGAGCGGTTGGGGTGGCAGTTGAAGCCATGACTAAGGGCAGGAAAAGATGTCACTACTATAATGCTTCCACCAGGCTAACTTCACACTTCACACTTCGAACTTCACACTTCACACTTTTTACACGCTCAATCAACCCACTTATTTCTCAAATAAGGGAACAGCTCGGCCAGTTCTCCGGAATAATAAAATTCGTAGGCCAGAGAGCCGAAGGTGTATTTGTATTCTCCAATACTAATTCTGGACCCGCCGACCTGGGGATTGGGTTTGGGTTTCGACATATTAAAACCCACATTGTACAAGGTGGCCAGTATTTCGGGGCGGTCGGAAATATCAAAACCGGCACGCTCCCACTGCACCTTGATTTGTTTTAAAATAAGGCCGGCATAAAGGTAGGAGTAATAATGGTTTTTGTAATTTACTAACCGGCGACACAAATCCACAGTGTCGTAAGAAACATAAGCAGAGGCGCTATCGGAATTAAAATCGAGCAAATGCGCGTATTTTTCACCCAGATAAAAAGCCGAATTTGTATCGGTGAGATTCCTTTGTACCTGCAGGGCGGTGTACGGTTTAATTCCCGTTACGCCATAGGAAAAATGATTTTCGAGGGAAAGGGTTTTCAGGGGAGCCAACACTTTTTTAAATGTTTCGCGGGCCGAGTTAAAAAGGCGTATTTGTTCTCCGATAAGGCAGGCCACAATAAGACGCGCTTCCACGCCGGTAACAAGAGCGGCGCTGTCAATGAGGGCTGTGTCTTTTTTAATAGCTTCTTTCAAAACGGGCCACTCCTCAATATTCATCCAGGGGAAAACACTGTTGGTGTCGGGTTTCTGCAAAGGGGTAAAGAAGTATTTTTTTCCTTCCTCAAATTTATCCTGCAGGCCTTCATTGCCCAGCAGCGGCATGTTCATGGCATCGAACATGCGGTCGGCCTGGATAAAATCGCCGCTTTGAGTAATCAGGGTAACAATGGCGCGGGCATTTTGCGGGTAATAATCGGCAAGAATTTTAATTTTATAAAACAAATAGGCTTTTTCTTTTATGTCAAGGTCTTTGCCTTGTTTTTTACGGGCTTCATTTTTCTGGTAAACCATTTCAAAATAACGGTTGTTTCTATCAATAGCCCCGGCGTCGTTGGTGAGGTTGAGCTTAATGGCAAAATAGGCGGTAGAAAGTATAAAGCCAAAGAGGGCATAAACAAGGATTAGAATGATTATAAATCTGTATAACACCCTGTTGTTTTTTATCCTTTGGAACATGGTTTTTCAAAAAAGAGTACAAAAGTATTCAAACTAAATAGTATTTCAACGGGTAATTGAAAAAGTTTGTGTTATTAGAAAACTATAGAAAAAAATCGGTTATTTTTTTAAAACACCGATAACATTTGGAATGTCCCAGAAATGATCGTTATCGTCGCGTTCGTACGTATCGGAAACATAACACCCTTGTTTGCATATCTCCAACCCCTTAATGCAGAGGTATAATGAGGCCTCGGGGCCACCATCGAGATACATGGCGCTTTTAATGTTCAGGGGCAGGGCCAGCAGCATGTCCGAAAACTGGTTGGCGGTATAGGGGGAGCGTGTAAAAATAAACAATACATTACCCTCTTTGTCGGAAGCCAGCACGGTCATGCTGCTTCGCATATTAGGTTTAAGTTTCCATTCCACCTTTTGCGAATGACTGTCGATCATGCGTATGGACTGGGCAAAACAATGATAGGATGATTTTAGAGAGAGCCAGTCGGTACAGTTCATATCGATAATCTGAAATGGAGGTACATTTTTGTCTTTTTGAGGATTAAAAACGGCCATGGCGCGGTATCCGTCTTTTAGCTTACTGTTGTTGGTGTGGCTGTAATTGCGTAGATATCCTACAGCCGTCCGGTTATTATGTAAAGAAAACATGGTGGCATTAACCCCAGCAACGAAATGGTGTTCTTTGCACCATACATCAAGAGGCTTGGGTTTGCATTTGTATTGCGAAGCGGTAGCAATTGCGAAACGGTATTGGGCAGGGTCAATTTTTATTATGGTAATTTTTGAATCGTTTATATCCGACTTAACAGGCGCGTCTGTTTCGGTATAAAAAATGCCATCATCAACCGGTAGCCACTTTAGGGCTTGTGCACAGGAATAGGGCTGGACGAAAAGAAATAATAAAATGGGTAATAAAATAAATCTCATAACAAGGGTACAAAAAAAACACATTTTTCTGAACACATCATAAAAAACATACACAAATGCGTTTAAAATTTAACCTGTCGAAAAAAAGTAATAAAAAATGATGTAATTTTACTGTGTGTTAATTTCTTTTAAAACACCCAAACCCTAATTAATAAAGACGGTCTAACCAATTAAAAATCAGTACTATGTCAAAATCGATGGATGCTAAGAAGGAAGTAAAAAAGGCTCCCAAGAAAACGACCAAAGAAAAAAAGCTGGGAAAAAAAGCCAAAAAGGCCAATTCGCAAAAATAGCGGATAAAATCCTCAATTTCTTTTTCTGATAATATCCTTAAACCAAGGGTGTGGTAAGTTTTTATGCAAAAGTTCAATGGGTCCCCAACAGGATTTTATGAAATTAAGGCAGCTGTTTTCTGAAAAAGACACATTGTATTATAGTATTTGATAAATGTTAAATAATTTTTGATATTTTTGCTGCCTGAAAAGAGGTGTTATTAACATTTTTCATCATAGATTGTTAGTAACATACAATATTAAAAGAAACCATACGTTTTGTAGCGTATAATTTTTAGGAATGATTGAATATATCGAGGGTCGTATAGCAGAGAAAAACCCTGCCTTTGTAGTGGTTGATTGTGGCGGTATAGCCTATTTCATTAACATATCGCTCAATACCTATTCGAAGGTGAAGGATGCCGAGAAGATGAAAATATATATTCACCAGGTAATCAGGGAGGATGCCCATCAGCTTTTTGGATTTTACGATATGCACGAAAGAAAAATGTTTCGTCACCTCATTTCCGTTTCCGGTGTTGGGGCTAATACCGCACGCATGATACTGTCGTCGCTTACTTATGGCGATGTGCAGAAAGCCATACTGGGTAATAATGTGTCGGTATTGCAATCGATAAAAGGTATCGGGGCCAAAACAGCTCAGAGAATCATTGTT
>JAKIYU010000204.1 GCA_022708385.1 Bacteroidota bacterium
AGTAGAAACCTATTTAATGAACAAATATGCGCCCCCTGTCTATCTGGGGCAGGATATTTACATGCAGGGCTTTTGCGATACTGTATTAAGCGTGCCAGATTATTATACTTCCTATACATGGTCGGGCGGGGGCAGCAGCACAAACACCAAAACCGTAAACAGCAGCGGGCAGTACAGCATAACGGTTACTGATATTTTCGGGCGCACAAGTTCCGACACCATCCAGGTGTTTTTTCCCAATTATCAGATAAACGACACCCTGATTTGCTATGGGGATACAATAAACAAATCTCTCGGCTTAACAGGAGCTTTTACCTACCTATGGAGCACAAACGACACCTCCCCCTCCATAAATATCAGCCAGGCCGGCACCTACTTACTTACGGTAACCAGCAGTCCCGGCTGCTTCAGAACAGATACCTTTCAGGTAGCGGTGGACAGTTTGGAGTATTTCCTGAGCCTAGGCTCATACGCTTCCTTATGTATAGGCAACGAAATTTATGCCCAACATGGCAGCTCTTATATTTCTGAATATTTATGGAGCCCCGGTGGCGAAAACACACCCGGCATTATTATCACACATCCGGGATGGTATGTATTGCATGCTACAAGTGCCCATCAGTGTGTAGCTTATGACTCTCTCTATGCCATGGCACAAGATACAGCGCCTGTTATTAACTTTTCTGTAGCGGGTTCGTGTTTAAACGACAGCATTTTTTTTACGGACCTCTCTCAATCTGCAACACCAATAAATGATTGGCAATGGGATTTGGGGAATATGTATGGTTCTATTTTACAAAATCCGGCATTTAAATTTGATACAGCAGGCATTTATGTTTTGACATTTACGGTGGGCAATAATGCCTTATGCTATAAAGATACACTTGCTTTTGTTGAAATAAAGCCGGCGCCCCGGGCCGAATTTATGTATTATCCTGCCTGTATCGGACATGAAACTGTTTTTATTGATAATTCCTATATTCCTCAGGGTTATGATCTGATATCCCGCCAATGGTTTATCAATGGTTTACCTGAAAGCAATGCGCCTTTTCTTTATCATACTTTTAATGCCATGGGCACTTACGTAATTGGCTTAATGATACAGATTAATACTTTATGCAGCGACTATAAAGAAGTTGTTGTGAATATACAGGACAATTACCCGCCCCCTCAGGCTTTTTCTTTGGCAAGCCCTCCCAACAACACAACCTTATATACTGAGCCATGGGAATTTGTGTGGAACAACGCTACAGGCGCTGTAAAATACAAACTTACCATAGCTTCCGACAGCAACTTCAATAATATTGAATACCGGTCAGATTTTATATACAGCAATCCCAATTTACAATTTACAATTCACAATTTACAATTTTCAACTTTTTATCATAAATTATATTGGCACGTAACAGCCTACAACCCCTGCAACGACTCCACCACTTCTATCATCCGATATTTTTACCCCTTTACACCCCTGCAAATCCCTAATATGCAGCTTTGGCTCGCTGCAGATACAGGTATTGTACAAACCAATAACAAAGTAACCCAATGGAGCGATATGAGCGCCAATGCTTTTAATGCCCTTCAAACTGACACATCAAAATGTCCTAAAGTAATAAACAATACTCTTGGTAAAAAACCTGTTCTACGCTTTGATGGCATTAACGACTATTTACAATCGATATTCGGACAAACCTTTGCCCAACCCAATACTGTTTTTACACTATGGAAAATTAGCGGAAGCACTATTGGAAATCAATATTGTTATGGAGGTCTTTCAGACCCCACAAGATGCCAACTAGCTTTTATTCCGTCATTAAATTTTTTAAGTATTAATACTGGCGCGGCTCTTAATTATTCTAAAACAATCCCTTTTAACTATCAAATTAACTCTGCCATATATAATGGTTCAAATGGAAGAAATTATGAAAATGGTGTATTAAAGGCAAGCGGTTATATTGGGACAAATAGTATATTTGGTTTTAATATTGGAAGTAGTTATGGAGGGATTAACAATTTAGACGGCGACATCGCTGAAATCATTTTCTACGACACCCTCCTTACCGACACCCAACGCATCATGGTTGAGCGTTACCTCATGGATAAATACCAGCATCCCGTGTGTCTGGGGCCGGATATTTATATGGAGAATACGATATGCGATACTGCTTTGTATGCGGGTAATGGCTATGCCCATTATCACTGGTCAACCGGCGATACAACCGCCTCAATTATCGTTACTACATCCGGTACTTATTCGGTAAGTGTTACCGACATCTTCGGGCGTAACAGTTCCGATTCGGTTATTGTAACCAAACCCTCTTTTAATGTACCCGACACAACCATTTGTTTTGGCACAACACTTTCACTCAATCCGGGTGGAAATGCATCCTATGATTATTTATGGAATACGGGAGATACCACACAATATGCTGACCTGACAAATACTGGAAGCTATTGGGTAAAAATTGGTGACAGCTTTGGCTGCCAGAAGCAATTTAATTTCAATCTATATGTTGATAATTATCAAAATTACGCCACCCTAGGTGTGGACAAAAGTATATGCAGCGGTGCACCACTCGGGCTTTACATGGGTGAATCGGAAACTGTAAATTATTTGTGGAATACAGGCGATACCACCAGCACCATAATAATTACAACGCCTGGTGAATACATATTACAGGCATGGAATTTCAGAGGATGCCGGATGGACGACACTATAAACATATCTCTTAACGGATTTATACCTGATGCCAACTTCATAGCCGACTCGGTATGCGTGGGCGCCTTGATGCACTTTACTAACCTATGACCCTGTCACAACCTATTACTGGGATTTCGGCAATTTCAGTGTTTCAACTCAACAGAATCCTCTTAAAGCTTTCACTACTTCCGGCATTCACAACGTGACACTTCTGGTGCGCACACAAGCCCTATGTGTTGATACCATCACCAAATCCGTTTTGGTTTACGACAAACCCGCCATATTCTTTACGCCTAACAACGGTTGCAAAGGCGTTGAAATTCTTTTCAAGGACTTTTCTACATGCACCTATGGAACACCGGCTTCGTGGCAATGGAAATTCGGCGATGGCGGTACAGCTAATACGCAAAACCCCTCCTATACTTATTCATCCGAAGGAACATATGAAGTAACACTAATTACCTCAACCTCGCACAACTGCACCGACTCAGCCAAACGCATTATTAACATCAAACTCGGACCTGAAGTGGATTTTGAATACGGCAAGGCTTGTGATGGTGAAGAAGTGCAGTTTACCAACAAAACCTTTACCTATCCCTGGGCACAAATTATTGAACGCCTCTGGGATTTTGGCGACACAAATACATCTACGCTAATTAACCCGACTCATATTTACACCAATGGTGCCGGCATCTACGATGTAACGCTTACGGTAAAATCTATTAACGGCTGTATTGTTCCTTTAACCAAACAAATAAAGGTCAATGCCATACCCAATGCCAATTACATTTCAGGTAATGCTTGTGCCAAAGTGCCATTCCAGTTTTTCGATATCAGCAGTGTGGACAACGACTCGATTGTTCATTGGTTGTGGAATTTCGGCAATCAAGGTAGCGACACTATAAAGAATCCATTGTTCACATTTATGAATCCGGGCGCCTATACTGTCAACCTTGAAGTTACGTCTTCGGCAGGATGCAGCAATTATATATTTTACGACATGGAGGTCTATCCTTCGCCTACTGCATCATTTACATTAACACCCCGCTTTGGTATAGCGCCTCTTACAGTGCAGTTCAACAACACCTCAACAGGCGCCAACGCAGCCTTGTGGTATTTTGGCGACAACAGCATGCCCAGCACTTATTTAAATCCCGTCCACACTTACATGCAAAATGGCATTTATACCGTTCAACTCATTGCTACAAACAGCCTGGGGTGCCAAAACTCAGCCTACGACATGGTTAATGTTATACCAACCATACTCGACATTGCAGTGAAAGATGTTGATGTTAACATTAAAGATAACTATGTAGTGGTAACAGTATTGCTCGAAAATTTGGGCACCAGACCTGTTGACAGGCTCGACCTCAAAGCCACAAGCTCCAACGGCATGATTTTCAGAGAGCAATGGCAGGGCGATATTCAACCCGGCGATACTGTATCTTACACCTTCAATGCCCAGTTTATGCTCAGCGACCAACCCCTCGATTATGTTTGCGTAGAAGCCATTACCAAAGAAATTGAAAATGATATAGATATGGCTAATAACCAATTCTGCGAAGCTGTTACCGAAGAATTTACCGCCATCAACACTTTTCCCAATCCTGCTATCAATGAAGTTCAAATAAACATCATCATTCCTGCTGAAAACGATGTCACTCTCGAAATATTCGATGCCCAGGGCAACCGGATAGCCACACTTTACGACGGGGTTTTGCCCAAGGGTTTATCTCAATTTAAGGTAAACATTGAAGGTTTGCGCAAGGGCATGTATTCTTATGTGGTAAGATACAACGATAAAACCCTTATGAAAAAATTCATTAAAATGTAAACATTTCGATGAATACCCCTGAAGTTAAAGCATACATCCGGCAACGGGCTTACTTATTCTGGCATATCCCCGACAATAAAAAAGAAGATATCAGCCATGAACTGCTCGTTGAAACCATATTGAATTATGGCAACTTAGACGATGTCAGGAATCTATTTTCAGTATTGAGCTTAGATTATGTAGCTTCAATTTTTATGAATCTGAAAGGAAGAAAGAAGTTTAATTATTACCCTGAAATTTATAATTTTTTTAAGTTATACTTCGAAAAACATGCACAAAGAAATACTCAGTAATGAACAATTAAATCTATTATCTCTTGTAAAAAGTTTTAAAAAAGATTTTATACTTGTTGGTGGAACTGCCATTGCACTTCACTTAGGACACAGACGTTCTATAGACTTTGATTTGTTTACTTTTAAAAAAATTAAACGAAAAGTAATTATTAATACAATACAAAACTTTACAAAAGCATATATAATTACCAGAAATGTTGAGGAGCAAGTAAATGTTATTATAAATGATGTAAAA
>JAKIYU010000010.1 GCA_022708385.1 Bacteroidota bacterium
ATAGGCCGTGCCAATCATCGAAGCTTCATCCACAATGAAAAGGGTGTTTTTGTGTTTGTTCTGCTGCAGGCTTACTCTGAGCGAGCCGTCCTTGTTTGTAAAAATCCAGTAGATGTAACGGTGAATAGTGTGGGCCCTTTTGGCCGCATAGGTTGTCATTACTTTGGCTGCACGTCCTGTGGGCGCCAGCAGCACTGTCTCAATCCCCCTGTCGTTCAGTGTCTTCACCAGGGCGCTTATAAATGTTGTTTTGCCTGTACCCGCATAGCCGTTGAGCATAAAAACGGACTGTGGGGTGCGGTTGCCTATAAATATCGCCATGGCCTGCATGGCCTTTTCCTGGCAGGTGGTAGGGGTGTAGGGGAAGTTTTGTTTTAGCAGGGAATCGAGGAGCATAAAAGGAGTGTGAAGTGTAAAGTTTGAAGTTTGAAGTACTTAAAGTTATATATTTGAGATTAGTTAGGATTTGCCTTTTGTTTGATATTTTAAAATTTCGTTCATATTTTTTGGGTACATTGTGAATTTACTTTGGAGCTAAAACGCATTAATTTCATTTAAACTTCACACTTCACACTTCAAACTATATTAAAATGGATATCCTATACCGAGGTTAAAGTTAAGTTTAGTAAGTTTCATTTCGTCGTACACCCAGCGAAGTTCGGGTACCCGCGAGGGGTCTCTGAGTGGGATACCGGCGTCGAGGCGGATTATAAAGAACGAAAAGTCGAGGCGTGCGCCAATACCGCCGCCTAAGGCAATTTGCTTGTAAAACTCATTCAGTTTGAATTCGGCATTGGGAAACTGTTCGTTTTTCTTTCTGAGCCAGATGTTACCTGCATCGATGAACAACGCTCCTTTTAAATATTTATAAATATCGAAGCGGTATTCCATATTGGCTTCAAGCTGAATATCTCCCGTTTTATAGAACTTTACCACATTGGTGTCGCTGTAGGCGCCCGGGCCCAGGTCGTATAGTTTCCAAGCCCTTATGCCGTTGGCACCACCTGCGTAAAAACTTTTGTCGAAAGGCATGATTTCAATATTGCCATAGGGAAATGCTATACCTGCAGCCAGGCGGTACACCACTGAACTGTGTTTATTAAAAAAATTGTAAAACCTGTAATCGGCATCGAGTTTTACAAACTGGGAATACCTTATGTTAAATATTTTATAACTGCTCAGCTCATCTTGCTCCATACCGAAGGCTCTGCTGGCCAGCCACAGTGCATTGCCCGATGTCTCAATATTTCCCCTGAAATAGCTAAAATTAATAAGCTTATTAATTTTCTGGTTATTTAAAACGAAGCTGTATTTCATGGCCATCGACAGGTGGTCGTTGTAGCTGAGCTGTATGCGTTTGTCCTGAATGGCATTAATAATATGAATGAACGACGAGTCGGGGTTAATTTTAATGGAGCTGATTTCTATCGGGGTAAAAATATGTTTTTTAAATTCATTTCCCTTCCATTCATACCCAAACGAAGCATTAAGGATATAGCGTGTATAGTCGGAGCGTTGCTGGTAGTTCAGTCCTGTTTTGATATAGGTTCTGGGTCGAAAGTATTTTGAGAATTTTTCGGGGCTTACAGGCAAGAGAAAGCGTGGTATTTCGAAGCGAGCTTCAAGGCCTGTTTCCATGGTGTTAAAGGGGAGTTGACTGATAACATCGTCGGAACTTTCGTCGCCAAAAATTTTCTGCACCTCGAGGGCTACATTCAGCTTCAGGTCGAAAATTTCTGCCCCCCTGAACATGTTTTTATTTTGATAAGAGATATTACCGGCCACACCCAGGTTACCACCGGCGTTGGTGGCCTCGGCTGCAATATTATAATAGTTCGAAGGCATGCGTGTCAGTTCAATTTTGCAGTCGAGAGCTCTCATATAGGGATTATCGTTGAGTGTGTCGGGGTTTTCGCTGAACTGAATATTGATAAAGCGAAAATTTTTGAGGCCGGACAATGTTTTGTAGGATTGCTCCACATCATTGAGCGAAAACAACCGGCCTTCTTTCATAAAAACGGCCTGAGTAATAACATCCGTCTTGAGTCGCGGTTTTGAGGAGTACACAAAGTAGTAACTGCTGGGCACATCGTTTTTCCTTTTTCCTGCAGCCATAACCCGTACGGTATCGGCCTGAGGCATTTTCTGCATAAGCGAATTTTGCTGTGGAAACACAAATACTTTATTAATTATGAAGCGCTTATGATTAACCGACTGAAAGGGTTGCAAGGAATCGCCGGATTTGATTACAGGATTTTTAATAGTAAGTTTAATATCCGTACAATGTTTTCCGATGGCAGTATCAATTTCAAAAAAAACGAACTCCCTTGAGAAATTATAATAGCCATTGTTTTTGAGCATATTGGTAATGCGTTCGCGTTCGGTATAGAGCACATCGGCGTCGTAAGGGATTTCTTTTCGCAGCAACCTGTTAGCGGAGTCGTTTTGCAGGAAGGATTCCACAACATCATCTTCGGCGGTATAACTGATATTTCTGATGGTGTAGGGTGCTCCTGCCTGGATGTTGTAAGTAACATCCGCTTTCTTTTTTCGGTAAAAAATAGCCTTGCTTACAACTGCATTAAAATAGCCTTTATTGCTGAGGTAAGATTTCTGTTGAAAAACGGAAGCGTTAACCATCATGGTATCGAGCAGTACAGGGGGTTCACCCACAGTATTTTTTAACCACCTTTTCAAGACGTTTTCTTTACCAAAATCAGCCATATTGTAAAGACGGAGGTGAAAGCGTAAAAACCCGAGTATTTTTCTGTTAGGTTTTTGCCGGAGCAAACCATAAAGGTCTTCGGTATTAACATTTTTATCGTCAACAATTATTTTATTGCTGCGCAGAAGGTATTCATTTTCGGGAACCCTTTTGGTAATGGAACATGATACTGATATAAGAGCCAGTAAAACGGTTGCTGTTGTTATTTTCAGAAGTTTGCTCAAAAGCATTATGTGCTATTTCTTAGGGATCTTCAGTAAGCCGGAAGCATCGAACGAAAAGGGTAAAAGGGTATTAATGCTGTCGGTCATCAGAACTTTTCCTTTGTTACCGGTCATATATACTTTAATCGGTTTGCCTGATTTATTTTCATACTCGGCCAGTACCTGCCGGCAGGCGCCACAGGGTGTAACAGGGTTCTTTACCGTGAAAGCCGGCGAAAAAGCAGCAATGGCAACGGCTTTAACCACGGCATCGGGATATTGCGCAGCGGCAGCAAACACAGCAACTCTTTCGGCACATAAACCAGAGGGATATGCGCCGTTTTCCTGGTTATTACCAGTAATTATTTTCCCGTTATCAAGGAGTACGGCAGCCCCCACTTTAAAATTGGAATAGGGCGCATAAGCCCTTTGTGTAGCCTCCCTGGCTGCATTAACCAGTTTTTGCATGGTCTTGTCAAGATCTTCGGCCGATTTGTATTCGAGGGCTTCGGTAGTAAAGGTAATTTTCTTCATATCGCTCATATTTGTACGTAAACACTTACGCTTAGAAAACAGGATGCTAATTTACGTTAAAAAAAGACAGCAGGAAAATATTTTCAGTTATTATCTTTTGAAACGCCAAACAAAAATAATGCACTGAAAAACGCATAAAAGCTCACCCCTGCCTGTGTTTCGAGGGTGTCCTCGGTAAGCATCGACACCAGGATAATGATAAAAAAAGCCAGGTACCGGCCATCGCTGAAAGCATGGGTTTTGAGGGGAGGGTAAAACAACGACAAAATAAAAACTACAAAACCAGCCAGGCCAAAGGCGACACACACCGACAGGTACTGGTTATGCGACCGCCAGCGGTATTCGGGGCGCAACACCGATTGTCTTCTTTCATATTGTTCTTTAAAGGCCATATTGACATCGCCTGTACCCACACCGAAAACAGGGTGGCGTTCAATTATCCCCAGGGCTGTTTTGGCAAATTCAACACGCAACATCACCGACAGGCCATTGGCATTGCCATCCTTTTTATAGTTTTCATATTCCCATAATATCTCGTGTATGCGTTTTTTAAGGGTCATTTTTTCAAAAAACCGTACACTGGGAATGCCTTTTTCTATAGCTTTAATTTCATCATCCCTGAGGCTTTGCAGAGCTAAGGCGTCCTTTCTCAAGCCTTTAGAAGCCATGTAGCGGATAAGGGTGTACTGCACCAATTGGTTTTTGTCGTCGAACCCATTAAAGTCGTAGGCGCTCCTTTTTTTCCATTCCCTTTCCAGTTCTTCTTTGCATATATAAATCCAAATAAGATTGCCATTTTCGGATTGCAGCGATGTGGAGTCGTGTAAATAGGGATTGCCTTCTGCGGTATATTTTTCAAGGGTCGAAAAATCCACCATGTTTTTATGAAAGTATTCTTTAGCGGCCTGCTGAACATACAGGTAAGAGAAAATGAAAAAGCCCACAATTAAAACGACAGCAGCTATTTTATAATAAAGGGCAACAGGTTTAAAAAGGGATTTGATGGTAAAAAATATAAGGAGAACGCCTAAAACAGCCACCCCTGTGACAGATTCGAAAAGAGTCAGGAATACGAGAAACCAAAGGAGGAGGGCAGCGCATAGTATGTAAATCCAAAAAGACCATCCTTTTTGTTTACCCAGATACCAGGCCAGTAAAACCACCGCCATACAAATCATCAGGCTGAAGCGGATATGCGAAATAAAGCGGGACACTTCCCTGATATCTTTCACCTGATGGTTCATATAGTAAAAAGTACTTATAACTGTGGCCACACCAACAGCCGCAATAAAAACAGAAAAGATAAGGTTGAGCTCTCTGCGTTTGAGTGGTGCCGTTGTTGAGAGTACCAGAGGCAACAGGAGCAGCGGCAATTTGGTGCGGATATCTTTGAAGGCATAATTAAAATCGGTGGTATAAACCAGGCCTATGATATGCAAAACAAAAAAAAGTGAAAAAATAAGGGCAGGCTTGTTTCTGAAAAACGCTTTGAACCGTTCTAAAACATTGCCTTCGCAGAACCAGTTTATGATTAATACAAACTGGGCCACACTCAGGGCAAACAACGAAAAAGGGAGTGCTGCAGCCAGCAACGACAATCCGATTATAAAAAAAACACGGTGCGATTTGGGTGCAATAAGACTCATCCCTGCCTGAGTGGTATAATTATTTTTTATTGGTTACTTGCAGCAACTGATTATACCGTTCTTTATTTTTTATCACAGCCACAGCGCTGTCCACTTCAGCATCAAAATCGAGGTTGTTTTCGATACGCCCTTTCTGATAATAATACCTTGATACGATTTCATTTTTCAGCAAAAATTCAATTTCCCGACGAAAATTGACGAGGTCATCGTCTTTATTGTGGATAAGTTTTTTGTTGAGGTTTTCGTATTCATTTTTGAGCGATTCGAAATATTTTTCCTTTTCGGCTATTTCTTTTAATTCTTTAAGTTTCTTTTCGCTCTGGGTAGTATAATCATAATCTTTATCGGCAATGAAAGCGAGAAAGTCTTTAAAGATCTTATCGGTAATTTTGAATTCGGCTACAGGGGGAATTTTTTCGTTTTCGTAAAAAAACTTGGTGGCAAAATCGAAAATCAGGTTTTTGGTAACGAGGCTTATGCTGATGTTGCTGTAATCGAAGGGCTCTACTTTCACATCGGGTTCTATGCCGCCGCCATCATACACCGTGCGGCCATTTTTAGTTTTAAAGGCCACTTTAAGGGAGTCGGGGATGCGGTTAATGCTTCCGTCTTCGTTGCGTTCGGCATAATTGATGGCCTGTATGCAACGCCCACTGGGGATGTAATACTTGGCAACGGTAATTTTCAGTTTGGCATTGTAGCTCAAGGGTAAAACATTCTGTACAAGGCCTTTGCCAAAAGTGCGCTGCCCTATAATCACGCCCCTGTCGAGGTCCTGAACAGCGCCGGCAACAATTTCGGATGCAGAAGCGCTGCCCCTGTCAACCAACACAACAAGGGGTATTTCGGTATCCACAGCAGGATTTAAAGTTTGATGACGGCTGTTTTTATCGGCTATTTTCCCTTTGGTGCTTACCACCAGATGGCCTTTATCCACAAAGATATTGGCAATATTGACAGCTTCGTTGAGCAGCCCGCCACCGTTGCCCCTTAGGTCGAGAATAAGCCCTTCGATACTGGCCTTGCTTTTCAAATCGACAAAGGCATCTTTAACTTCTTTGCCTGCATTTTGTGTAAAGCCTGTGAGTTTAATATAACCAATATTATTGTTAATTATACCAGCATAGGGTATGTTGTCAATTTTGACTTCCTCGCGCATGATTTCCTTAACGATAGCTTCTTTTACATTTAACCTTTTGTACTTTAGTTTCACGGGAGTACCGGGCTGACCGCGCAGGAGGTCGCTGACCTCGGAAGAAGAAAGTTTTTTAATGTCTTTATCGTTTACTTCAATAATGATATCGCCTGCATTAAGACCAGCTTTTTGAGCCGGAAATCCGTAATAAGGGTCAGTAATCATGATATACTCATCCCTTTTTTGAATAAGGGCACCAATACCTCCGTACTGGCCAGTAGTCATAAAGCGCAGGTCTTCCACCTCATCTTCGGGGATGTAATTTGTGTAGGGGTCGAGCGATTCAAGCATATCATCAATAGCCGTTTTAATGAGGGTTGAGGAGTTAATATCATCCACATAATTCAGGTGCAGTTGTTTAAACAGCGTAGCAAAAATGTCGAGGTTTTTCGAAATTTCAAACTGGTTGTTTACAAACCCGGCCGTAAACATAACAACCGAGAGGCACAACACCACAATAGATAGGCTTAGCGTTTTTTTTCTTAAAATATTTAACCGTTTCATAAGGCACAAATATTAATCAGGGGACAGGGTCATAACCCTGACCACCCCAGGGGTTACAAGATAAAATTCTTTTAAAGGTGAGCCACCCGCCTTTTAAGGGTCCGTACTTTTTTAAGGCTTTCACACCATAAACCGAACAGGAGGGATAATACCTGCAGGTTTTGGGTAAATAAGGCGCAATAACATATTGGTAAAACCGGATAAGAACAATAAATGGAAACGAAAACAGGTATCTGAAATTGATTTTCTTCATTTGATTTTTTTAATTTCTCAACGTTTCCGTATTTCTGATTTTAACTGGTGTAAAGAATTTAAGCTCATTCTTTTGTGTTAAATTCTTTCTGTAAACGTTGTAAAATTAATATTATTTTGTTTTCGATAAGCTTATAATCCGATAACCGCTTACTTGTGTACAAAATAGCCATGACACATTTTTTATTCTGTATATCCAGGCTGTTATAGAAGGGTTGTTTGTTTAATCTGTAGGCCTCTCTTATGAGCCTTTTCATTTTATTCCTGTCAACGGCACGTTTAATTTTCTTTTTGGAGGCATTTATCAAAACCTGCGCTTTGGCTTCAATTTCGCCCGAAAACATCCAGTAAACTTTAAAAGGCTCGAAATAAAAACAATTTCCATGAGCAAATAACTCATCCATTATTTTTTTACTTCTGAGCTTTTCTGATTTATGAAATGAAAACATCATAAATTATTAATTTCCGGATAACTATGAAATAGGTTGAATAATTGAGCGCTGTTGTGATAAACCTGCTCTTAATTGAACCAAATTATTTGTACTAAAAAATCAGGCGTTGTTTTTCTTTTTATTTTTGGCGTTTTCTTCGAGAAAAGCTTCAATGGCCATAATCATGGAAGGGCATTTGGCAGAGGGTGCAATAATATCGGGTTCAAAACCGTGTTTATGGGCTTCATCAAGAGTAGTATTTCCAAAAACAGCAATAATTTTTTCGCCCTTATCAAATTTAGGGTAATTTTCGTAAAGTGATTTAATACCTGAAGGGCTAAAGAATACGAACATGTCGTAATCCATGATATTAATTTTATTCAGGTCCTCACTAATTGTTTTATACAGAATGGCCTTGGTACAATCAATATTTTCTTTTCCCAAGCAGGTTGGAATATCGGTTTTAAAACCGTGGGTACAAGGCAGGAGAAATTTCTCGTTTTTATGTTTTTTTATGATGTCGAGCATTTCATTATTTTCCTGATTACAGAAAAACACTTTACGTTTTCTATAAATCACATACTTCTGAAGGTAAAGTGCAATGGCTTCGGTAGTACAAAAATATTTCAGGTTTTCAGAAACCGGAATCCGCAACTCGCTACACATTCTAAAAAAATGGTCAATAGCATTTTTGCTTGTAAATACTATTGCTGTACTTTCAGCTAAATTGACTTTTTGTTTTCTGAATTCTTTGGCACTCAGGCCAATAATTTTAAAGAATTTAAAAAAATCAATTTTTACATTATATTTTTTAATAATATCGGCATAGGGCGATTTCTCCGGATCAGGTGCTGGCTGAGAAATCAGGATTTTTTTAATTTTAATCACCTTTTTAATTATTTATGCGTCAGTTTATAAACAAAAAGTAAGGGTAAAATTTCAAGGGTGCAAATATACAAAATAAAATAATATAACGAAAATATTCCTGCACCAGAGGTATGCATATAAAGCCTGAAAAGGTAATTAATAAACAACGACAAATATATCAATATTGAAAACAAAACAAGGGCTTTGTACGGTGTAAAAAAAAGTAAAACACAAACAAAGCCACAACACCAGAAGTTATAATAAAAATGTGTTGAGTCAGTACAAATTCACTGTATAATTTATCAAGTTTAAATACCACAGCTAAAATCTTTAACAATAAAATTTTTCCAAAATACACCATAAAAAACAGCGCAATTATTTTCAAAAAAACAATTAGAGAGTTAAAATACAATAAGTTACCAAGTATAAAATAGCTGCTTAGGGCAAGTATATAGAGACAAAAACTGATAAGGGAAAGAAAAAGCAAAAAATAAAAATCGGATTCATTATAGATATTACCTTCACGCATAAGCTGGTTGCTGTAACGCAAGTTAAAAAACGATTTAAAGATAATTGACTGTTTTTTTCCAAATTTTTTTTGCAGGAACGCATATACCGTAAAGCAAACCAGGAGAGACCAAAAAATCCATGAGGTATTATAAAAAGTAAATTCTTTTACATCCTGTTGTTTTGATTTTGCAGAGTGTACATTAACAAGGGATTTTACATACTGTGGTGGTGGGATTGTTTTTTTTTGAATATAAACCATGCCCTCCTGAATTGTATCCGACGAGAAGAGCGCTTCGTCCTGTCCTTTAACAAACCTGATTAACATAGTAGAAGAGCGCTCAGGATATTTGAGCTGAATGTTAACGCAAGTATCCCTTTCTGTATCGGAAAGCATCTATTTTTTTTGACAAAATTAACTTTTTTTTCGTGGTACTTCAACGCATTTTTTGATTAATTTTGTAAAAACCACTTAATTCAACCGTTATGGAAACAGTCAGAGAAAAAGTTATTGCCATATTAAAAAAATACACTTTAAACACAGCGGTTTGGAATAATTTTACTTCTCAATCGCGCATTTTAGCCGATCTCAAAATTAACTCTGCCCGTATAGTAGATATTATACTTGATGCTGAAAAAGAATTTGATATTACCATAGAAGACGAACTCTTTGAAAAGATGATTACTGTTGATGATGTGGTTACGCTGATATATCAGAGGACATCAAAAAAATGACAGGCCGGAAACATAATGAATAAGCCCGATTTAAGTATTTGCATTATTTCCTGTAACCAGGCTCAGTTTATTGAACATGCTGTAACCTCGGTACTGAAACAGCAAACAGGCTATTCGCTGGAACTAATTATATGCGACGATAATTCTGCAGACAATACGGAACAAATAATCAGCACATTGCTTGCTGGTACTGCCATCCCTTTTAAATTTATAAGGAAAGAAAGCCAGGCCGGCCCTTTACACAACGGGAAAGATTTTTTTCTGCTGCATGCAGGTGGAAGGTATATTTGCTGGATGGATGCTGACGATTACTGGAATTACCCTGCTAAAGTTGAAACACAACTGAAGTTTCTTGAACAAAATCCCGATTATGCCGGTTGTTTTCACGATGCCGAAATCAAATCGCTTATACACATCCAAAAAGAAAATTCTCATCAATTAAAAACACAGACACACGGCAAGTGGAAGTTTTATTCCCAGTTTAACCATTATTCCGAAGATTATTTTCCATGGCATGCCCTGCAGCGGCAAATTATCCCCACAGCTTCGCTTATAGTCAGGAACAAAGAGCTCCATGGTTTTTATGAGCGTTACAAGGATATTAACCTGTCGGTAAGCTGGGCGCTGCATCTTGAATTTATCAAAAACAGCCGGTTCCGGTATTTTAATGAGCCCTGGTCGGTGTATCTCGACCATAAAGACGGCCTTTCGAAAAAAGTGAACCTGCTAACCTTTAAGCTTAACAACATAAAAATCCTTGAACAATTACTGACCGACAGTTATTACAAAACTATTATAAAAGATGTGTACAAAGCCATAGCCCAGGAATACTATCATCTTTTACACACACGGGAAGCCCAGGAATTACCCCGGAAAGTATTCAACACCTACTGCAGCCTCTACAAAAAGTGGATGAAAAGAGCTGTGGAAGAA
Organism: Bacteroidota bacterium; assembly: GCA_022708385.1. Taxonomy (GTDB): domain Bacteria; phylum Bacteroidota; class Bacteroidia; order Bacteroidales; family PXBB01; genus JAKIYU01. Next base: position 10,533 of record JAKIYU010000010.1, read on the forward strand.
GAAATAACAAGCTTTAAGGAATTAAATAAAAGCCGGCAATAAAACAAGCAATGCAAAAAGGGTATAAACGGTTTGGCGCTGCACTTTTGCGTATTTACAATACGCTTTGCGCTCCATTTTACCGCTTGCCGGCACAATCGGGATATAATGCTTTACCCGGAGAAATTATCGAAAATTTTAACAAAAGCCGTTTGCTGGGGCCACAAAAAAAATTGTGTTATGCCCCTTTTAAAATGTTGTATTTTGCCTTTAACGGCGAAGTCGTTGCCTGCTGTCACAACCGCCGTCATATCCTGGGGAAAATACCTGATCAGCGTATTGATGAAATATGGCAAGGCGATGCCTTAAAAAAACTCAGAGATCATATAGCCCACAACGACTTAAGCCTGGGGTGCCATATTTGCAAAGACGCTCTGATGGCGGGCAATTATGATGGTGCTAAAAACAGCTATTACGACAGGTATAGCGTACACGCTATGCCACGTATCATGGAATTTGAACTCGACAACCGCTGCAATTTATCCTGTATTTTTTGTAACGATTTATTCAGCTCGGGGCATGAAAAAGGGCTCAACGAGCAAAATAAAAATCCTTATAATGATAATTTTGTAAAACAACTGGAACCCTATATTCCCTATCTGAAAGAAGCCAAGTTTTATGGAGGAGAGCCTTTTTTAATCAATATTTACTATGATATATGGGCGCTGATGATAAAGCTGAACCCCAAAATTGAAATCCTTATCCAAACAAACGGCACAATACTGAACGACCGTATTAAGGAACTGCTTGATAAAGGCCGGTTCAATATCAATATTTCAATCGATTCGATAAAAAAAGAGCCTTTCGAAGATATTCGCAAGGGAGCTTCCTTTGAAAAAGTTCTTGAAAATGTAAATTATTTTCAAAAATACAGCGTGCTTCACAGGCGCCACTTAGGCATTATACCCACGCCCTGCAGGCACAACTGGAAAGAGCTTCCCGACATTACCAACTGGGCCGGCACCCTAGGTGCAAAAGTGTATTTCAACACCCTGGTCACCCCACTCGAAATGGCTTTGTGGAATTTACCGCCGGAAACACTGGAGGATATACACACCACATTATCGCAGGCCAAAATAAACCAAAATACAACTATTGAAAAATACAATGCCCGCCATTTTTCCGATTTTCTGAAACAGCTGAATGGCTGGCGCCTTAAAAATGAAGGAGTTGCTGCTAAAAAAGTGCCAGTGACCATCAATGAGCTGGCTGCAATGAAAAACAGCTTTCTGGAAAATATTGAAAATGCTTTGGGTAAAGAAACCTGGGATAAACACAAATCCATGGTTGAAAACCTGCTTGCTGAAGTTGACAGCGACAGAAACAAAATACTTTTTTATGCTGTTGCCGTTAATATTCCTATTGTTGATGTCACTAAGGAAATAACTAAAAACGAACCAGTACATTTAAAAGAAATTATTATGAAACGGGTATTTGAGGCCTCATCACAATTTTACCTTAAGTAACAATGCTTGTTCCTAATTTTATAAAGAAAAAAATTGTTTATTGTTATGCGCCATTTAACAATCTGTTGATAGACCAGCAGGGCCAGTTTCGAATTTGCTGTCACAACAACACCTATACCTTGGGAAAGTATCCTGAAAACACGCCCGAAGAAATATGGTTTGGTGCCCAAAGGAAAGCCATTACACAACAGTTTCTGAAAGGCGAGATACCCCCATCGTGTTCCCCATGCTTTCGCTTTGGATTAAACAGCAATTCACCCGATTCTAAAATTACACATGCTGCAAAAAATAAAAACACTGCTTTTAAAAATTATCCTTTGCAAATAGAGTTTTTGCTCGACAACAACTGCAACCTCAATTGTGTGATGTGCGCCACCAACATATCCTCCAGTTCCACCACCCCTTACGTCAGCACTGAAGCCCCTGTGGAGTTTTCTGATACATTTATTGAACTGATAACACCCTTTCTGACACATGGCCGTTATTTCGTTTTTTCGGGGGGAGAGCCTTTTCTTATTCCTCAATATTTTACCATCTGGGAGATTATCTCAAAGCTGAATCCTTCGGCCGGAATTTATGTACAAACCAATGGCACTATTTTAAACGACACTATTAAAGATGCTTTAAAAAAATATAAAATTCAAATAGGGGTTTCTGTTGACAGCATTATTCCCGAAACCTACGAAAAAATAAGAAAAAACGCTGTCTTCAACAAGACCTTCGAAAACCTCGAATATTTCATACGGCACACCGAATCCATCAAGAACACCCTTACCTTAATGACGGTTCCAATGACCCTCAACGCACACGAAATACCGCAAATTATTGAATACTGTAACGCTAAACACATTTACTTCGCACTTAGCATACTCGAAAGACCCATACACCTTGCCTTATGGACCTGGCCCTCGCAAAAACTAAAAGCACTGCTGGAAGCTTATAACTCCTTTACTTTTAAGGAATATCCTCACGACCGCATCATTCAAAAAAACATAAGTTCTTTTAACTATTATAAAGAGCTTATAAAAAAGTATATGGATATAAAAACCGGCAATGAATCACGCGAAAAGGACCTAAAAAAAGCCATTACTGAAAAAGCTTTTTTAATTAAAGATAATTTGTTGTCTATTGTTCAGGAGAAGCTTACAATGATTACCCCTGATAAAAATTTATCACAGGTACTGACCAGCCGTTTTTTTCAATTAATAACAAAAATGGAAAAGAAATATGCCGGCGATTTTAATGACGGGTATCCCATTCACGCCATTTTTATTATAAAAGATATTGCATTGGTTCTGCAATTAATGACTGAGCGCAATGATAGTGAAATAGAAAAAACGGCATCGGCAAACATTGAAGAGTTCTGCCTGCTTATGCAAACCAGGTCGTACGACAGAATTTTAAACGAAAACAATTCAAGGATTTAAAACCATTCAGATTCAAGAAGATGCTACGACGTTTAACAGACCTGTTAATAAAAAAACCGAAACATAAGCCGGTGTGTTTAGCACCTTTTAACAACATGACCATTTATAAGGATGGAGAAATTCGCATCTGTTGTTTTAATACCGCTTTATGTATAGGCCATTATCCCCTGCAAAACTTCGAGGAAATATGGTTTGGCGCAAAAAGAAAAACTATAACCGGTTTGTTTTTAAACGGCACTTATCCCCCTACGTGCAGCCACTGTTTAAAAGAAGGCCTCGATATAAACTCCCCTGATTCAAAAGTAAAGAATATAGGTGTGTTTGGTTTATCCACAACAAAGAATTATCCGGCACATATCGACTTTATGCTTGATGACACATGTAACCTCGATTGTATCATGTGCTCCAGAGTGGCTTCATCTTCATCAACAAATACAGATGCCGGCTTAAAAAACAAAATTGTGTTTGACGGTTCATTTATAAAGCAAATAACACCTTTTCTGAAACAGGGAAAATTTTTTGCTTTTTCGGGGGGCGAACCTTTTTTAATACCCCTGTATGCTGAACTATGGGAAATAATCCGCACGTACAACCCTGCTGCCACCATATATATTCAGACAAATGCCACTGTTTTAAGCGAAAAAATAAAACGCCAACTCGAAAAATACCGCCCCGAATTAAGTCTTTCGATTGACTCCCTAAATAAAGAAACTTATGAGAAAATCAGAAGAGGGGCTTCGTTCGATACGATTTCCGAAAACTTAAACTATTTTTTGAATTATGCCCGGCAACATAACAAAAAACTGTCGATGCGTGTTACCCCTTCTGTGTTTAATGTTAATGAAATACCCGATATAGTTAATTACTGCAACAGCCATAATATTTTCTTCGCGTTAAGCATACTCGAAAACCCTTACCATCTGGCGGTATGGTCTTTACCTCCTGACGTTTTAAATCAAATTCTCAAAACCTATAACAAAGGCCTTGAAAATAGTCCTGACAATGCTGTTACAGCCGTTAACACCGAAACATATAAAAGCTGGATTGCCCTGGTTGAAAAGTATCGCGATACAAAAGTTTTTTGTGAAAAAAACAGCATCTCCCTGTTGGAAAATATAACCACCCGTTCGCAAAAGCTGGCAGTAACGCTCGAAAATGACATTCTGAAAGTCCTAAAAAACGCAACTGATATTACTGAAAAGGATGAAATTTATGAAGGTGTCCGATTGTTTTTGCGCGACAGCTTTGAAGAGAACGCCCCTTTATTTGAAAATAAATATTTGTTTTATAGCTATTTTTTTAAAATACCCCCCGAACAGATATTGCATTATTGGCTCACCAACGATAAACAAATACTGAGGGATTTTATAAGAGAAAAAATGAAAGAGCAGCAACATCTTTTTGCCACCCGTTCGTACGACAGAATAATTGATATAAAAGCGCATGGCTGATATAATGTTGCATATTAAAAACATCCTGTTACCGGTACAGGGCACGTTGCGCAAGCGGCTTATCAAGCCTGTTATTTCACCCCGCAGTGTCTTAAAAAAAGAAATAACCGCGTATAATGCCCAACGGTTTTACGGCCCACAGTCTTATTTTTGTTATGCGCCCTTCGGCAGTTTGTTTATTGGTTTTAACGGGCGCGTTTCTCCTTGTTATGCCTGCAAAGCAGAAGGTTCGCTTACAACGGCCACCCTTACCGAAATATGGAACAGTCCCATTTTCAGCACCTTGCGCGACCAATTCAGTAAAGGCGAAATACCGGAGGCCTGTGAGTTTTGTAAAAACCACTTAAAAAGCGGCAGTTACGGCAGCATACTGGCCAATAAATACGACCACTATCTCATGTCGGGTAAAGGATTTCCTGTAATTGCAGAGCTAGAGTTATCCAATATCTGTAATCTTGAATGTATCATGTGTTCCGGAAATTTGTCTTCGGCAATCAGGCGCAACAGGGAACAGTTGCCCCCGCTGGTTCATAATTTACCGAATGATTTCACAGGGCAGTTTCTGCCCTTCCTTCGCCGGCTTAAATCTCTTGAATTAACCGGTGGCGACCCCTTTCTCATTGACATCTATTACGACCTTCTGAAAGCCGCCGAAGCCACCCATCCCAAACTCGACATTTTAATTACCACCAATGCCAACACCTACAACGACAAGGTACAGGCCCTGCTTAAGAAAAATCAACGCCTAAGTTTCAATGTATCCATAGATTCTCTTGACGAAACCACCTATGCCCAAATAAGATGTAACGGTTCACTCAGCAAAGCACTCAGGAATATTTCCCTTTTTTCGGAATATACTAAAAGCCACAATACTTCACTCGGTTTTTTGGTGTGCCCGTTAAGGCAGAACTGGAAAGAACTTCCATCCTTTGTAACTTTCGCCAATAAATATAATGCCAGCCTCAGTTATCATGTGGTTTTTAAACCCGCTCAATTTGCATTATGGTCGTTGCCGGCAAAACAGCTTGAAGAAATTGCCGCCTATCTGGCTTCATTTGAATTTGAGGAAAACAATTTTTATCAGAAAATCAATGTGCGAAGCTACAACAGCCTGGTAGCCCTTGTTAAAAGCTGGCATCAAAAGGCGCTCCTGAGAGAAGCCCATAAAAATGAGACAGTTAAATACATTGAAAATGAAATAAAAAAGTCAAAAGCCCTTTTGCGGGATATGTTTAATGATGCTGAATTTTTTAAAACCCTTGAAACTTTAATCAACCAGGTGCCTGTAAACGAATATCCCGAAATGGTTTACATGGCACTGGCGCAAAAAACACAGCAGGAGTTATTGTTTGGCTACAAACATTTTTCAGAAGAAGAACTCTTAAAGAAATTTATTTTATATCACCAGGAAATATATGCTTCGTATTTTTACCATTTAAACCTGAGCGATAATGATAAATACTCGGAAAACATTTTATAAAACGTTATGAGTAAAAAAGAGGCCTATGTATATGTGGTTTGCGGCAGTGATACGCATATCAATACTTTGCATACCTCTTTGCGTTTTCTGAAGCGCTATTCTTCGCGTGATATTATTGTTGTAACAGACCTGGCACGCAACAAAGCAGCCATTAATCATCCAAGACTTATTGATGTACGCACCGACTCTTCATTTTCGGATGCCCAGGCAGCTATTTATCTTAAAACCTCACTCCCTGAGTACCTCAACATGCAGGATTATGTGTACTGTTATCTCGACACAGATATTCTGGCTATAGATAAGGACGCGGACACCGTATTTGAACAACCTTTCGACCCTATAGGATTTTGCCCGGATAATATCACTTTCGATTATTTCAGCCCGTATGCCGTTCACTGCTCATGTGCCGATAAAGCCGCTCAAAACAAAAAAATGCTCGGTGAAGCCATCAGTATGTATGAAGCAAATTACAACGCATGGAAGGCCTTTTGCAATAACCCGCAGGGAGAAGCCCTTCAGGAATACCTTGCTGTTCTTAAAAAAAACAAATGGGCACATTACGGCATCTTACTAAATTATTTTTTTCAGAAACACAATCCTTTTTCGTCAAACATACGGTTGAAGAACTGGCGACAGAACAAACAAAACAAAGCTTGGTACGACCTAAAGGGAAATAAAGTGCTTTATCCTATTGAAAACTTTGAAACGTACATAGGGCAGGCTACCGGTTTCGAATATCATGCTGCTGAAAAATACTGGTCGCTGCCCGGGCAGCCATGGGATGTTACCAAGCCCCGGTGCACCCATTTACACGAGGCCATAGCCCAGACTTTCGGTTTACGAATCACACCCGATAACTGGCAACACCCCAACGGAGGTTTTTTTGTCTTCGACGAACGCTCTCGGGATTTTTTCGGGAAATGGCACGCCCACAGTCTTGCCATCTTTAACAAGCCCGACTGGAAAACCAGGGACCAGTCCACATTAGCCCTAACCTTATGGGAAATGGGGCTGGATAAAATAAGCTACCTGCCTGTAACATATAATTATATTATTGATTATTTTTGCGGTAACGATGCTTATGTACCTGATAAAGGTTTCAGTAAAGATGGTTTCAAATCGTGTCATCATCCCAAATTTGTGCATGTGTTCCATCATTTCGGCGATACCACATGGGCATTGTGGAACACCTTGCTTTCTTTTTCATGAATACTAAAAGATGAACCCGTACTATAACCGTTATATTGCCATACTGATAAAAGCCTTTAACAACGGCCGCTCTGTATTCTACAGGCAAGCACCTTCCGCGCCCCCCTATACACCGCTCGACAGCAAAACACTCAATTTTCACCAGCACAATCGTCCCTATGGACTTTTACCCGTATTGTGCTATGCCCCCTGTACCAATTTGTTTTTTAACACTTATGGCAACGCTTTGGCTTGCTGTAAAAACACCAAAGTTGTGCTGGGCACTTATCCCGAAAACAGTGTGTCGGAAATATGGTTTGGCCCTAAAAGCGCTGAATTGAAAAAACGCCTGCGCCATAACGATTTTTCGCTCGGTTGTTACAAATGCAAAGAAGCGCTCACGCAACAAAACATAAGCGCCATGACGGCTGTTTATTTCGATAAATACGGGTTGCTTCCCTTGCAGAAATACCCCCGTGTTATAGAATTTGAGCTGAGTAACTGCTGCAACCTCGAATGTATCATGTGTTCCGGCAGAGTGTCGTCTCAAATTCAAAAAAACAGGGAACAGAAGCCCAACATCACCATGCCTTACGATGACACTTTTGTTAAACAGCTGGAGCCGTTTATACCCCATTTATCCGAAGCCAAGTTTTACGGTGGTGAACCTTTCCTTATAAACATATATTATGAAATATGGGACCTGATTTTCCGGCTTAAACCAAAGGTTAGAATATTTGCTCAAACCAATGCCACACTGCTCAACGAGAAAATAAAAAACCTCATAAAAAGGCAACGCTTTGAAGTCAGTGTTTCGTTGGATTCGCTGGATAAAAACAATTACGAAGCCATCCGTAAAAATGCTTCCTTTGAAAACACCATGCGCCATATTGAATGGTTTGGCGCCCATCAAAAAAACATGACTGTAATTACCACGCCTTTTCGCTTAAACTGGAAAGAAATTCCTGATATAGTGCGCTTTTGCAATAAGAATCAATATATTTTTAATATCAGTCCGGTCTATCATCCGGAGCACCTGGCCTTGTGGTCGCTCAGCAAAGAGGAATTGTCTGAGATTTCAGACTTTTATGCCTCGGCAAACATGCCGCAGCACAGCTGGCTGGAGCGAAAAAACAACGCTGTTTTCGGGGAACTACTGCAAGCCATTAAATACTGGATTGAATGCAAGGAAAACCAACCCTCTTTTAATAACTATTATGCAGGGTATATAGCTTCGAATGAAACGCCTGATAAAGAAAACATTACTGTTTCTGACATGGACATTGACCAAGCCGTTATCGATTTTATCAGCCGCATAAAAAGCTGTGGCATTTCAGATGAAAAGGCTAATTGGTTTATAAAATATATAGATGGTTTTGAAACGCCAATAAAATACCCTTTTCCCAAAAGACTCATCCTCCATTATTTGCAGCGTATTCATACAGCAGAAGAATTGGTGCATATTTACAACACAAGCAGTGAGGAGCAATTTCGCCAGCGCATAGCTTCAGCATTTAACAAAATATCTGAAATGTATATCTATGACAGGCGAACATAATAAAGACATACATGCCCTCTGGATTGGAGACCGCTTGTCGCAACTCGAGCTGTTGTGTATTCATTCCTATACAGCGCTGGGACACTGTTTTCATTTGTGGCTTTACGACACACTTTTAACGCCTTTACCCAAAGGGGTTATTGTTGAAAACGCCGCTGAGATAATACCACAAGCGGAGGTTTTTGCCTATAAAAACAGCAACCAATACGGACATGGCAGAGGAAGCTACGCGGGATTTTCGGACATATTCAGGTATAAATTGCTATACGAAAAAGGGGGGTGGTGGACAGATATGGATGTGATATGCCTGAAACCTCTTGATTTTCAGGAGCCTTATGTATTCCGCACACACCACGACTTTCCCGTGGTCGGCAATATCATGAAATGCCCCCCCCGAAGCGTTCTTATGAAACAGTGTTATAACGAAGCCGTTCTAACAATAAATGCCGCAAATACCGACTGGAACCTGCCCATAAAAATTCTCAACCATCATATATCCGCTTTAGAATTACAAGGGTTTGTACGGGAAATTTCCAACACAGACCACTGGGACCATGTAAAACAATTTATACTGTATAATAAAAAAACCGCCTCCAATTGGTATATCCTTCACATGGTAAACGAGGACTGGAAAAAACGCGGTATTGATAAAAATCACATTCCCCGCTGGAGTTTTGCCGGCCGGCTATTGGCCAAGTATGGAATTAAATCAGAAAAAAAATTAACATCCGAGATTAAAACATTTTTTAAAATCGTTGATTTATCCCACCATTTCAGGCAAACTTACTGGTTGTTAAGAAAAAAGATGGCTTTTATATTGATATTCATTTCGTTGATATTTTCCGGAATCTCTTTATTACACGCACAGGGTAAAGAAACTTTTATTTCATCGGTTCCTATTTACAATCCTTATAAAGAAAACATAACCTTTACGGGGGGCAGTATTGAAAATACTTCCAGGACTCCCGTCAAATGTATTTTTTGGTTCGACAGTAACGGCTTTTACGATGAAGAAACGCTGAAAACCAGACTGCTGAAAAATACAGACAGCACCAAATGTTTTGATGAAAACCAGCTTTTGGTGCTCGAAAACATTGCGCATATCATAAAAAGCCCCGCCCACCGCAACTTTCATCTGTTATTTTCTTCTGCCACACCAACAGTAAGCCGTAAAAAATATTCGCCTCTGGCCATGCTTACCTCATTTTACGACAAACAATGCCACGATTATCAGCGTTTGGCTGCTCAAATGGCCTTGCTGACACCTTATTTTAAACCAGATGATTTTATTTCGTACAATATTCTCAATCATAATATCATGGATGTGCGCATTGACAGCAGTTGGGTTTTTCACGATTTTGACCCCGGCCAGCCCGGTTTTAGGTTTTACAAAGACAAACAAACCTATCGCTATGCATCATACCACGATTTAGCAAGCAATCCGCAGTTGATTCAAAAATCACAATTTTACAAATACAATGGCAAAAGTTTATGCCCATGGATTAGCGAATCGTATTACCGCAGCTCATTTTCGCAACTTAAAGGGCAGGGGCCTTTTCAGGGATTAAAAGATGTTTACGGCTTTATACCCCGGTGGACTATACCAGCCGATGCCGTTATTCGGTTTTCTTTTCCCGACACCACATTGAATGCCCGCTTTGGCTCTACTGTTTACCTTAATAAAAAGGAAAAACTGATAAAAAAAACTATTAAATCATACAACAAGTACCTAAAAACTCATGCCCCCACCGACAGCCTTAAGATAAATTTCTACTTAAATAAATACCTGATTAAGAATTTCCATTTCGATTTCGATATTAATTATTATTATCTTATCAACTCCGGAATTGTTTGTTTTTCGGACAGCACTTACATTGAAACTTTTCATAACCGTAACTTCCTGCGGGTTACGCTTAAAACAGGAGCTGACACTCTGTGGTTTGGAAAAGATTTTCTTGTTCCCCTTCCCCTGCATAAAATCAGCGTCAAGGAGGGCCTGGTTGTTTTTACTGAAAACGTTTACAGCGACAATACATTACAAGACACGACATTTACTATACGGGATTCTCTGACAATTACCTTGTTTAATGTTGCCCCTCCTGTATTCACGCCCGGAGCACAGCGTGTTTCGCCTGTTATGAACGATGCCTTTTTGATTTACGGCCCCGCAAAGGGTTATGTGGCGCCCCATAGTGTAATCTTTTTTGAATATTATTATAATCCCTATTACTATTCTTTTTCAGAGCCTGTTGTACGTGTTGTTTACGATAAAACAAGCAAAGGGCGTCTTTTGATAAAGTATGTAGCCGATTAATATTTTTTTTAACTTTACTTACTAAAACAAAAAAATTTAATACCTATGATAATTAAAGGAAACATTGTGGATGTATTATCCCGACGCATTTTTGGTGGCATTATCGAAACCGAGGGTTCCAAAATTAAGAAGATAACCCCTGCCGATGTAAGTGAAACCTGTTTTATATTACCGGGTTTTGTGGATGCCCATATACATATTGAGAGCTCAATGCTGGTGCCTTCCGAATTTGCGCGGATGGCAGTTGTTCACGGTACTACGGCCTGTGTTTCAGACCCGCATGAACTGGCAAATGTCATGGGGGTTGACGGGGTAAATTTTATGATTGCCAATGGAAAAAAAGTGCCTTTCCACTTTTACTTTGGTGCACCATCGTGTGTGCCCGCAACAGGTTTTGAAACTTCAGGAGCCACTATTGACAGCGCCCAGACAGAAGCCCTGCTGGCTATGCCTGAAATTAAGTACCTGGCAGAAATGATGAATTTTCCCGGGGTTATTTTTAACGACAGCGAAGTACACAAAAAGATTGCCGCCGCCCATAAATTCAACAAGGTTATTGACGGCCATGCGCCCGGCCTGAGCGGAGATGGCTTGCGCACTTATGCTGCCGCTGGCATAACCACCGACCACGAATGTTTTACCCTGGCCGAAGCCGAA